>JBLMXO010000197.1:0-2710 GCA_050257815.1 Actinomycetota bacterium | reverse complement strand
CGTTGTCGATGCCGATCAGCTGAAGAGGCGCCGTCGAGCAGGCATAGCAGCCGAAGGCGTAGAGGAAGGCGTTGTCGCGCGTCTCGAACTCATAGCGCCCGTCGCCGTCGAGATCGCTCGCAAGGAGCGGCCCGCCGTCGAACTCCCCGACATCGATGGTCTTCCACACCGAACCGTCGCCCGAGCTCTCGACCACGCTCGTGTCGGAGCAGCAATGAGCACCGCCGGTGTAGAACGACACCACCACCTCTGGCGTCTGATTTGACGCATCGAGCTCCGCGATCTGGAGGCTCACCGGAGGATCGGGGTAGAACGTATCCTCGCCTTCGAGCTTAGCGACCTCCTTGCCGTTGGCGTAGATCGTGACGATTGGCGTACGCGTGATCTCGCCATCATCGCCTTTGGCCTCGGCATAGCTCAGTGCCGCCTTGACTTGTCCTTGGCTGATCTCTTGCGGCTTCGGCACCGTGCCTTCGTCGCCCTCTCCCGCCTCGATCTTCGGCGCATCGTCTTTGGCGGTGACGTCGGGCGCGTCGAGATATTTCGCGTCCTCCTGCTTGATCGCCTCAGCGAGGGTCATGGCGGCGAGCGCCACGCCGGAAAAGGCGAGGAAGCCGAGCAAACCGAGAGAGATAAGGCGCGGGAGGGTTGCTGACATGGGTCGTTGCACCGCTGGTGTGCCAGGGGACGAGGGGTTAGGCGCTTAACTTTACTCCGCGAGGCCCTCGTTTTCCCAGTCCCCTCGCAGCCTCAGGTCTTTATGACTGGCAATGACCGCATTAGCTGTATGATTACCGTGCCAAATGTGCTTGCCTGCTGAAGCCGAAAGGCCGGGATGCGCGTTGGATAAAGCATGAATGAGCTGAACAAGAGGATTGAGTCATTCGCTCCCGCCGTGGTGATCACCGGGGCGACGCACGGGCTCGGCCGCGCTTTGGCTGAGGAGTTCGCCCGAGGTGGCCATGCTCTTCTTCTCGTCGCCCGGGACGAGCTTGCCCTAAGAACAGCAGCCCAGGAGCTTTCTTCTTTCCATGATGTCGAAGTTAAGTTTCTCGCTGCCGATCTCGGCACCGAGGAGGGTTGCGCTGCAGTCGAGACGGCCCTGAAAAGCGCCGGCTTCTATGCCGACATGCTCGTCAACAACGCCGCCATGATGATGGCTGGCTTCTTCCAGGATCAGGACCCGGCCAAGCTCCGCAAGCTAGTCGATCTCGACATTCGCGCGGTGGTCGATCTCACCCGCCGCTTTCTGCCGGGGATGATCGCGCGGCGCAAAGGGGGCGTGCTCAACGTCGCCTCGGTCGAGGGCTTCATGCCTGTGCCGTATCAGGCGACCTATGCCGCAGCGAAGGCCTTCGTGCTCTCGTTCAGCCGTTCTCTTGCTTACGAGACGATGGGGACCGGCGTTCGTGTCTCCTCGCTAGCGCCGGGAACCATCGCCACCGAGATGCACGCCAAGGCCGGCGCCGAATATTCGCGCTACGTGCAGTATCTCCCGGCAAAGAGCGCAGAGGAGGTCGCGCGCATCGGCTACCGGAAGTTCATGCGCGGGCGGAAGGTGATCGTGCCGGGTTGGTTCAACAACTTCGGCAGGCTTGCCGCGCCCTTTGTGCCGAAGCTTCTTCTTGTGCCATTCATGGGCCTCTTGTTCCGCGTGCGCGACGCCGAAGGCAATCTGCAATGGCCGCGCGGCACGTCCTGCCCAGAGGCCACCAAGCACGTAAACCCTGACGTCGATGTCGAAGACGCGCGCCGCCTCGCACCCTGACGTTGGCCGCGATCACTCGTCTGCGGGTTTGGATACCTTCGTCGACCAGATCGAAGCACGGCAAGCTTCTAGTGCGAGATTGTGCGCATCTGCTTTGGCGTTCGACTTGATGAGGTCGGCCGCACAATCGTCGATCTTTTGGTTGCAGGTATGGGCGGCTGCGAGTTGCCCCGTCTGCATGAGCGCGTCGCAGTCGGAATAGTCGCCGCATTTCTCGGCAGGTTCAAACGTCGGCCAACCCGTGTCGTCGCCGTCGGGAGGACACGGGCCCGCGGCTCGCGCACAAGGCCCGAGCAAGAGCGCCGTTGCGGCGGCCAAGACCGGCAGAGTGACAAGAGGCTTCATTGGGCGTGCCGCGAATCATTAAGCGCTGCGGAGGTTCTAGTCTCCGCGCTGGAGGCGGGCGCATAATGTCAGAGAGAGGCTAGCGGGCGGAGGGAGAACCTTGTCGCACCCTCAGCAGGAGAGGTTGCTTCTCACCACCTCTTCCAAATCGTGCCGTCGTCCTGCTTGCAATAGCAATGACAGACATCGCCCTTGCACGATCGGTAGCATCTACCGCTTGGGCCTGAGCAGGCGCAGGCGCCGTTGGGGCAGGAGTAGCCCAAACCGGCGCTCCTCGCCGCCACGTTCTCCGCCGAGAGCGCGAAGCCGAGCGCCATCAGGGCCAAGACGCCAATCACCGTCAGCACGTTCGTTGCATGGAACATCAAGGGCTCCGTCGTCAGTTAGCTGTGGCAAGGGCAACACTGTGCCCGGCCGCCCGAGATTTGACAACGGCCGAACCCCGAAAGGTTTCTGCTTAATGAAGCGTGGAAGATGGATGGTGGAGCCGAGGGGGATCGAACCCCTGACCTCAGCAGTGCGATTGCTGCGCTCTCCCAACTGAGCTACGGCCCCGGACCGGGGGCATTTAGGGATCGCCCTTCCGCCCTGTCAAGC
>JBLMXO010000196.1:0-4673 GCA_050257815.1 Actinomycetota bacterium | reverse complement strand
CCGGCCGAACCTTGCCCGCAACTATGTCCCAAACGTGATGGACGAAGCGCAACTATATCACGTAACGTTTTTCCGCCTAAAGCGGGCGTCACATCGTGCGGCAGGAGCATGACGAGGAGCGAGATGAAGCGGCGTTGCGCCGCACGATCGCGCGCGCGAGCGAATCGCTGGCCGAGCTGATCGCGCGGCCGCTTCAGCCCGGTCTCTATCTGGTGGCGACGCCGATCGGCAATCTCGCCGACATTTCGCTCCGCGCGCTCGCCGTGCTTGCCCGCACCGATCTCATCGCCGCGGAGGACATGCGCCACTCGAAGAAGCTTCTCAGCCATTTCGGCATCTCGGGCGAGATGACGCCCTATCACGAGCACAATGCCGAGCGAGAACGGCCGAAGCTGATCGCGCGTCTCCGCGCGGGACAATCGGTGGCGCTCATCTCCGACGCCGGCACGCCGCTCATCTCAGATCCCGGCTACAAGCTCGTGCGCGAGGCGCTCGACGCCGGCATCTTGGTCACGAGCATTCCCGGTGCATCGTCGGTGCTTGCTGCTCTCACCAGCTCAGGGCTTCCCACCGACACGTTCGCGTTCGCCGGCTTCCTGCCGCCGAAGCAGGCCGCGCGCAAAAGCCGGCTCGGAGAGCTGAAAGACGTTTCCGCCACGCTCATCTTCTTCGAGACCGGTCCACGGCTCACCGCAAGTCTCACCGATATGGCGGTGGTGCTTGGACCGCGCGAAGCAACCATCGCCAAGGAGCTGACCAAGCTGCATGAGACGGTAACGCGCGGCTCACTCGACCGGCTCGGTGGTGAGATTGAGAGCGAGGCATTGAAGGGAGAGTTCGTGGTCGTCGTCGCGCCGCCGTCAGAGAACGAAGCTGATGTCAGCGACGCGAAGATCGTCGAGCAGCTTGAGAGGGCGCTCAACGTGGAAAGTTTTCGTGACGCGGTGCGGAGCGTGGCAGAAGTGCTGCAAGTTCCCCGCTCTCGCGTCTACGAACTCGGCTTGAAGCTCGAGCGGAAGCGCGAGTGACCCATGCGGCAGGCGCGGGTCAGAGCTTACCGCAGAGGTGTCTTCGCCGAGACGATCACCGCACTCCTCCTCCGCCTCAAGGGTCATCGCATCGTGGCGCAGCGCTACAAGACCCCGGTCGGCGAGATCGACCTCGTCGCGCTCAAGGGAAGGCGGCTTACCTTCATCGAGGTGAAGCGGCGCAAGACGCAAGACGATGCCACCTGGACGATCCCCACGCGGCAAAAGCGGCGCATCGTGCGCGCCGCGCAATATTGGCTCGCCGGCCACCCCGCCTACGCCGGCCACGACATCGCCTTCGACGTGGTGCTCGCGGCCCCCTGGACCTTCCCGCGCTATATCGCCAACGCCTTCCCGGTGTGAGGTTCATTTCCCTTTGGCGAGACTCTGCCTATAAGGAGCGCCATGGCCCTCAAGGTTGCCTTCCAGATGGACCCCATCGAGCGCATCGATATCAGGGGTGATTCAACCTTCGCGCTTCTGCTCGAGGCGCAATGGCGCGGGCACGACGTGTTCTATTACACGCCGGCCAACCTCTCTCTGGTCGACGGCAAGCTGACGGCACAGGGCCACAGCCTCACCGTAGACGACAGCCCGGGGGATCACTATCGTCTCGCCCATCCCCGCGCCGTCAACCTCGCCGAGTTCGACGTGGTCCATCTCCGCCAGGATCCGCCCTTCGACATGGCCTACATCACCACGACGCATCTCTTGGAGCGGCTGCAGCCCAACACGCTCGTGGTCAACGATCCGGCGAGCGTGCGCAATTCGCCGGAAAAGGTATTCGTGCTCGATTTTCTCGATCTGATGCCGCCCACCCTCGTCACCCGCTCGCCCGAGCAGATCAAAGCTTTCCGCGACAAGCACAAGGACATTGTGGTGAAGCCGCTTTACGGCAATGGCGGCGCGGCCGTGTTCCACGTGCCGCCCGGCGACACCAACCTCAACTCGCTGGTCGAGCTGCTCGGCATGACGTTCCGCGAGCCGGTGATGGTGCAGCGCTACGTGCCGGCGATCCGCAAAGGGGACAAGCGCATCATTCTGGTGGATGGTGAAATAGCAGGCGCGATCAATCGCATGCCGGCGCCCGACGAGAGCCGCTCGAACCTCCATGTCGGCGGCACCGCAAAGCCCACCACCCTCACCAAGCGCGACAAGGAGATTTGCGCGAGGCTCGGACCCGAGCTCAAGAAGCGCGGGCTCATCTTCACCGGCATCGACGTGATCGGCGACTATCTCACCGAGATCAACGTCACCTCGCCGACCGGTATCAGACAGATCGCGGCCTTCGGCGGACCCGACATCGCCGCCATGATCTGGGACGTGATCGAGAGAAAGGTCACGGCGCGGAAGCGCAAGAGGACAGCATGACGACTGCTGACCCCAAGGGCCTCGGCGCCACCTTCGATGCCCATTGCGACGCCGAGTTCAAGACGCGCGACATCGAGGCGACCATGGCCACCATGGGCAAGAACCCTCACGTCACCCATGTGCCGACCATGACCGGCGGATCGGGCTACGACGCGGTCCGGCATTTCTATGAGAATTATTTCGTCGGGCGCGTGCCCAAGGACTGGAACGTGAAGCTGATCTCACGCACCATTGGCGAGAGCCAGCTCGTCGACGAAGTGCTGATCAGCTTCACCCATGATTGCGACGTGCCGGCGCTCCTTCCAGGAGTGACGCCGACTGGGCGCAAGGTCGTGATACCCTTCGTTGTGGTGGTCGGGTTCGAGGGCGGCAAGGTCGCCTTCGAGCGCATCTATTGGGATCAGGCGAGCGTGCTCGTTCAGCTCGGACTGCTCGACAAAGCGGGCCTCCCGGTCTCCGGCGCAGAGCAGGCAGCGCGCCTGCTCGACCCCACCCTTCCCTCCAATACGCTGATCCCCAAGGGCTAGCTCACGTCTTCGGCTTGCGCTTGGAGGGCGCCCGCTTGTGCGGCGGGCTCTTCCTCGGCGGCTCAGACTTTGGCCCCTCCGGCGGCTTAGGCTTCGTCTCGACCCGCTTGGTCTCCGGTTGCGTCACCTCGCTCCGAGGAGGCTTGCGGCGCCTGAACACGCAGAGGCCTTGCGCGAGAACGCCCGCGCCCCAGCCGAGTGCCACCCAATAGAACCACCACACCCCCGGCATGAGCGTGACGTTCACGAACAGCAGCGCAAGCACCACTGCCACGTAGGCGAAGAGATGCACGGCGAAGGCGCGCGCCTTCCGGTCGATGAAGATGCGCTCGCGCCGGCGCGTCTTGCGCAGGAGGAGTGCAAAAGCGTGGATGGCGACCGCCACGCCCCAGCCGATCAGAACCCAGGGCCACCAAAGCGTGCTTGGGCTGAGCCAGAGATTGACGCCGGCGCAGATCAGCGTGACGGCGATGTAGGCCACGAGATGGCCGAGGAAGATCCGCATCGATGCGTCGTTGAACATGCCTCGCCCTCTGCGGACCAAGTCGCGTCAATGTACGCTAATCTTGCGACAGTCTCTCGGGATTGATGGTGAACAAGGTCACCGCGGCTTCGTTCCGGGCAAGCGCCGGAAGGGTTGAAAATGCAAAGCCTAGGACTCTTGATCGGCGTCCTTGCCGTTATGGTCGCCAACCTCCCGGCGCTGAGCCGGCAATGGCATCAGGACCGGCCTGGCGTGATCAAGACGCTTTGGCTGGCAGCGGCCTATCTCGTCTATTGCCTGATCGGCGTGGGGCTCCTGTTGTGGCTCGCTTCGGGGATTAAGACCAGGGACAACGAGGCCTGGAAGCCGCTCGAGCTCACGGGCGTCGTGCTCGGCTTCATCCTCTACGGCAGCCTGACCCTGATGCGCGTCGTGCCGCGCTATCGCGAGCCGCCGCGCTGGCTTATGCGCTTCGGCGTCGCCGATGTGATCGTGCTCGCGCTCATGTTTGGGTCCATTGCCGCTTTTCTGTGGCTTTAGACCTGATGTTCTCTGATTGTTCTTGCGGCTCCCCATGCTCTCGGCTTGAGTGGTTAAGGTTGGGCACGGGTGTTTTGCAATGTTTGCGCGAGTCACCACGGTCGCTTTCGAGGGGATCGAGGCGCGCGGCGTCGACGTGCAGGTGCAGATCGGACCCGGCGTCCCTGCCTTCACCATCGTCGGCCTCCCCGACAAGGCTGTGGCCGAGAGCCGCGAGCGCGTGCGCGGTGCCCTGAACGCAATCGGGCTTGGGCTTCCGCCGAAGCGCATTACCGTCAATCTCGCGCCCGCCGATCTCCCCAAAGAGGGGAGCCATTACGATCTTCCCATCGCGCTCGGCCTGATGGCCGCAGTCGGCGCGATCGCACGCGACGCGATCGACGGTTTCTGCGTGCTGGGTGAGCTCGCGCTTGATGGATCGATCGCTCCCATTGCCGGAGCGTTGCCGGCGGCGATCGGAGCGAATGCTCTCGGCAAGGGGCTCATCTGCCCCGCGTCGTGCGGGGCGGAAGCGGCATGGGCCGCGTCCGACATGGCGATCCTTGCGCCTTCGGATCTCCTCGTTCTCATCAACCACTTCAAGGGGCTGCAATCCCTACGTCGGCCGGAGCCTACGGCCGATCCCGGCGATGAGGCGATGCCCGATCTCAAGGACATCAAGGGCCAGCAGACCGCCAAGCGCGCGCTCGAGGTCGCGGCGGCCGGCGGCCACAATCTGCTCAT
>JBLMXO010000195.1:0-3347 GCA_050257815.1 Actinomycetota bacterium | reverse complement strand
CCCCACGACGTGAGCACCATTCTCGACCATTACGGGGTTGCGGTCCGCGCCGGCACGCACTGCGCCGAGCCGTTGCTCGCACGCTTTGGCGTCACGGCGACGTGCAGAGCCTCTTTCGCCATGTATAATACCTTTGAGGAAGTCGATTGCTTGGTCGAAGCGCTCCACAAGGCGCGTGAGATGTTTTCCTAAGGTCTGCAGGCCAAATGATTGAAAAGGTTCAGGAAAGAGAAGACGCGGCCGCGGCTGAGGAGCCTGCCGAGATCAAGGCCTGCGTCGGTGCGACTGGCGGCGACGAGGGTGCCGCTCCTGCCGCCGAGATGCCCGAAGGTGATGGCTCTGCCATCCCTCCGGCCGAGCTTGAGCGCCTGCGAGATGACCTGATCGCCGCGCTCAAGACTGTTTTCGATCCTGAGATTCCCGTCGATATCTATGAGCTCGGCCTCATCTATCGCCTCGATGTCGATGATGACCGCAACATCGAGGTGGACATGACGTTGACCGCGCCGGGCTGCCCGGTTGCCGGCGACATGCCCGGCTGGGTGGAGAACGCGCTCTCCTCGGTGCCGGGCGTGGGTCAGGTGAAGGTGAAGCTCGTGTTCGATCCTCCGTGGGACATGTCGCGCATGTCGGAAGAGGCGCGCCTTGCCCTCAACATGTTCTGAAGTCCCCTTGAACCGCGTCGCGATTTACCCCAACTTCAACCCATGACCGCACGTCTCCGCCCGCAAGTGATGCGCCTGACCGAAGCCGCAGCCGAGCGGCTGAAGGCGCTTGCCGCCGCTTCCGGCAAGGACATCGCCGGCGTCCGCATCGGCGTGAAGAATGGCGGCTGTGCCGGCATGGAATATGTCATGCAATATGCGGAAGCTGCGGGCCCCCACGACGAGCTCGTAGAGGACAAGGGCGTCAAGCTCCTGATCGACCCGACAGCGGTCCTCTTCCTGCTCGGCACTGAGATGGACTACCGCACCGACAAGATGCGCTCGGGCTTCGTGTTCAACAATCCGAACCAGACGAGCGCCTGCGGCTGCGGCGAGTCCGTGACGCTCAAACCGGCCAGCGAAGCTGCCGCCTCCGGCACCGAAGCCTCCGAGCAGGCAAGCTAACCCCGTTTGTTCGGACAAGCAGCCCGGCATCCACCGCGTTCCCGTCGCGCCGCTTGACATGCAACCAAATGGTTGCCTATCATAACTCATGAGCATGGATGCGGTGTTCAAGGCGCTTGCCGATCCGGTGAGGCGTCAACTACTCGACAGCCTCCACGCTCGGAACGGGCAAACGTTGAACGAGCTGTGCGAGGGGCACGACATGACCCGCCAGGCGGTGACCAAGCATTTGGGGATTCTCGAAGCCGCCAATCTCATCGCGACGCAGAAACGCGGCCGCGAGAAGCTGCACTTCCTCAATCCCGTTCCCATTCAGGAGATCGCCGACCGCTGGATCGGCAAATACGAGCGCACGCGTCTGCGTGCTTTGAGTGACCTCAAGAAAAGTCTGGAAGGAAAACGCGATGGCAAGTAACCGCTTCGTCTATGTGACCTATATCCGCACCACGCCCGAGAAATTATGGGAGGCGCTGCTCAGCCCCGAGTTCACCAGCACCTATTGGTTCGGTGCCACGCTTGCGTCGGACTGGAAGAAGGGCTCGTCGTGGAAGATGATTTTCGCGGACGGCACCGTGACCGACGCGGGCGAGGTGCTGGAGATCGAGAAGCCGAAGCGGCTCGTGCTCCGCTGGCGAAATGAGTTCAAGCCGGAATTGCGCGCCGAAGGCTATTCGCGTTGCGCCTTCGACATCGAGGCAAACGGCAACATCACCAAGCTCACCGTCACCCACGAGATTGACAAAACCGGATCGAAGTTGATCGAGGCCGTGTCAGGCGGCTGGCCGAAAGTTCTGTCGAACCTGAAAAGCTTGCTCGAGACCGGCGAAGTTCTGACCGCCGATAAAGCATGCCTCAACCAAGCGCGGTCGGAGCCGGAGCGGGCTGCTGGCTAAGTGACGCGCACCGGGCGCATCATGAAGGCGGGGACGTGGTCGCCCATGCCCTGCTGCTTGGGCCGTGGCGGCTGAGCCTGAGGCTTGGCCGCCGCGCGCTCGGGGCTGGGCCGCTCGGAGGCGGCCGCAGCCTGGGGTCCGTGCGTTGGCTTGCGCTCGCCAGGGTGCTGATGATTCCGTTTGTGCTGATCGCGTCTTGCTTCGCCCTGTCTTTGCTCCCCCCGTCTTGAGTGCTCGGTCCGCCGCTCTTCGCCTCTATTGTCAGAGGCCTGGGTCCCATGTCGATGGGCCTGATTGTTTTGGGCTGAATGTCCGCTCTTGTTCCGTCGCGAGCGGCCGCCCCGGCGGTGCCGCCCATTGGATCGGCCTTCCGATCCTTCGCCGTCTTCCGCCGCCATCGGCGCGCCATCGATCCATTCGATGTCCTGACGAAGCAGCTTCTCGATCGCCTTGAGGGCCTTCATGTCCTTCGGCGTCACCAGCATGGCAGCATAGCCTCCGCGCCCAGCGCGGCCGGTACGGCCGATGCGGTGAACATAGTCCTCGGGATGGATCGGCACGTCGTAATTGAAGATATGGCTCACGTCGGGAATGTCGAGCCCGCGCGCCGCCACGTCGCTTGCGGCGAGGAAGGCGATTTGGCCGTTGCGGAAGGCATCGAGCGTCGCCATGCGCTGGCGCTGGTCCAGATCGCCGTGCAGCGCGCCGACGCTGAAGCCGTGGCGCTGGAGCGAGCGGTAGAGGATGCCGACGTCCTTCTTGCGATTGCAGAAGATGATGGCGTTCTTGACATCCACCTCGCGCATCAGCGCGCGGAGCGCCTCGCGCTTGCCGGCAGGATCGTCGGGCGCCTTCTTGAGCCGCTGCACGATGGTTGCCGCTGCGGTCGCTTGCGGAGCAACCTCGACGCGCTCGGGGTGCTGGAGGAATTTGTCGGCGAGGCGTTGGATTTCCGGCGGCATGGTCGCCGAGAAGAATAGCGTCTGCCGCGTGAAGGGGAGGAGCTTGCAGATGCGCTCGATGTCGGGGATGAAACCCATGTCGAGCATGCGGTCGGCTTCGTCGACCACGAGGATCTCGATGCCGTTGAGCAGCAGCTTGCCGCGCTCGAAATGATCGAGCAGCCGGCCGGGCGTCGCGATCACCACGTCGGCGCCGCGATCGAGCTTGCGGTCCTGATCCTCATAGGAGACGCCGCCGATGAGAAGCGCGACGGTCAGCTTATGGTTCTTGCCGAGCGTCTCGAAATGCTCGGCGACCTGTGCTGCGAGCTCGCGCGTCGGCTCGAGGATCAACGAGCGCGGCATGCGCGCTCGCGCGCGTCCGCGTTCGAGCCGCGTCAGCA
>JBLMXO010000194.1:0-4125 GCA_050257815.1 Actinomycetota bacterium | reverse complement strand
CAAGCTCGCCCTCGCCAGGATCGCGATGGAGCCCATCGAGCAAGCGATCGACCGGGTGGTTGTCGCTGATCGCGTCCTTGATCACGCCGAAGCAAGACGAGGGAATGTAGTGGCTCGCGAGTTTGAGCCGGTAGGCTTCAGCGGGGCCAATGCTGCGGCCGGTCAGGGCGAGGTAAGTGCCGATCGAGCCAAGCAGGCGCGGCAGGAAATAGGTGCCGCCGATATCAGGCAGAAAGCCGATGCCGACTTGCGGCATGGCGAAGCGATACTCTTCAGCGGCGACGCAGTGGGTGCCTAAAAGGCTGATACCGACTCCGCCGCCGAAGCAGAGGCCGTTGATCAAGGGCACATTCGGTCTGATGAAGGTGTCGATCGTCCACACATGGGTATAGGCCGCGCGATAGAAGGCGCAGATCGCCTCATAGGCCCCCTGCTCACACAGCTCATGCAGGGCCTTAAGGTCGCCGCCGCTCGAGAACACCGTCGGATGCGTGGATTGCATCACCACGCCATAGATATGCGGTGCCGGAGACCACTTACGGTAATGGCTGGTCAGCGCCTCGAACATTTCGCGGCTGAGCGCGTTTAGTCGTGACGGGCGATCGAGCGTGACGACGCCGGCACGGTCGATCTCCTCGAAGGTGATGCCAAGCGCTTCAGACACTTAGAGATGCCTCTAGCCGAATCCGCGTGAATGCGGAGGCCCTGCCTTGAAAAGGCCTGGCTTGTCCTGGAAAGGGCCTCCCCGAAAGGGCCCGGGTTGATAAGGCCCGGGGGCAGCTACCACCCAATCGTCGAAATCACAAGCGCTCCCGGGTCAATCATCGGACTTAAGACTATGACGCTCGACCGCTACCTCTGTCTCGTCCTCGCGCTTCTCGTATCGCTGCCGCTCACTGCGCGCGCTGGGACCGACGAGGTGCCGCCGCTGCCGGTGCGGAAGCCGGCTCATGTCGAGGCGCCGGTGCTGCCCGGCGATCAGCCTACAATTTCATGGACCGACGCGGAGATCGATGCGGCCAAGGCCGAATGCGACAAGCTGCTCAAAGGCGTTGCGCTTGACTATGAAGCCCTGCCCCCGATCAAAGAGGGCATTTGCGGGGCACCCGCGCCCATCCTCGTCAAGTCGATCGGAAGCGACCCCAAAGTCGCTATCGATCCGCCAGCAACGATGACCTGTCCGCTCGCCGCCGGCCTGTATGGTTGGCTCAAGGACAAGGTCCAGCCCGAGGCCAAGGCCAAGCTCGCCACGCAAGTGGTCAAGCTTAAGAACGCCTCTTCCTATGTTTGCCGCAACCGCTACGGCGGCGCTACGACGCCGCTCAGCGAGCACGCGCTCGCCAACGCCCTCGATGTCTCAGACTTTGTGTTCGCGTCCGGCGACCACATCACCGTTCTCGACGGCTGGCCGCGGGTTGTTACCGCGGCAGAAGATGCGCCGAAGCCTAGCGGGATCGCTTCGGTGACCGGCTCGATCACGAAGGTGTCGCAAGCCGCCACACCCATGTCGCTTCCCGTCGCGGTACGCGCTGTCGTGCTTGCCAAGGCGAACCCCTTCGTGATGCCGAAACCGCCGCAAGAGGCCAAGCCTCCAGCGGCAAAGCCTGTCGCGGCGAGCGTGCCCGCGGCGCCGACTGAGAGCATCGTCGCCACGACGAAGAGCAATCCCTTCGTCGCTCCTGCTCCCGAGGTGAAAGTTTCGACGGCTACGCCGCAATCCTCTGCCCCTCAGGCCGCGGCGCCCGCGCCCGACGCTCTGCCGCAAGATACGCCGGCCGGCAATACGCTCGCCCTGCGGAAAAGCGCCTTCATCAAGGACATCCATGACGAGGCTTGCCAAGTGTTCGGCACCACGCTCGGTCCTGCCGCCAATGAGGCACATAAGAACCACTTCCATCTCGACATGAAGGCGCGCCGGCACGCGGGCTTCTGCGAATAGTCGGCAAACCACGTTTGCCGGGAACGTCTGGAAGGCTCCGCGGGAGGATGCTAGCTTCCCAGCAAACTTGTTCTGCAGAAGCGGCATAGCCTCATGGCAACTCCTAAGGACAAACCTATCTCGCTCCGCACCGAGCGGGCCAAGCGCTCGGGTTATAAGACGCCAAGCGGCACGCGCCCGGGCTTCCCGGCAACACGGCTCAGGCGGAACCGCCGCTCAGACTGGTCGCGGCGGCTAGTGCGCGAGAACGCGCTCTCGACCGATGATCTGATCTGGCCGATCTTCCTCATTGATGGCGAGAAGCGGAGCACGCCAGTAGGAGCTATGCCAGGTGTCGAGCGGCTTACTGTCGATCTCGCCGTGAAGGCAGCCGAAGAAGCAGCGTCGCTTGGGATTCCGGCGATCGCGCTCTTTCCCAACACTGAGCCGTCGCTGCGCGATGAGATGGCGAGCGCGGCGGTCAATCCCGCCAATCTTGTTTGCCGCGCCGTGCGCGCCATCAAGGACGCGGTTCCAGATATCGGGCTGATCTGCGACGTCGCGCTCGATCCTTATACGAGTCACGGTCATGACGGCATTCTCGTCGAGGGCGAAGTCGACAATGATCGTACTATCGACGTCCTCATTGCTCAGGCTCTGGTTCAGGCCGAAGCCGGCTGCGACATCCTCGCCCCTTCGGACATGATGGACGGCCGCATCGGGGCGATCA
This sequence comes from Actinomycetota bacterium, assembly GCA_050257815.1. Lineage (GTDB taxonomy): Bacteria > Pseudomonadota > Alphaproteobacteria > Rhizobiales > Methyloligellaceae > Methyloceanibacter. The sequence goes on along the minus strand of JBLMXO010000194.1, from coordinate 1,477 downwards.
GGGCCGCGCTCGAGGCGAACGGCTTCGCCAAGACTCTGATCCTCGCCTATGCAGCGAAATATGCCTCGTCGTTCTATGGCCCGTTCCGCGATGCGGTCGGCTCTGGCGCCAAGCTCAAGGGCGACAAGCTCGGCTATCAGATGGACCCGGCCAATGGCGCTGAGGCTCTGCGCGAGGTCGCTCTCGACATCGAAGAGGGCGCTGACATGGTCATGGTCAAGCCTGGGCTCGCTTATCTCGACATCATCTGGCGGGTGAAGCAGGCCTTCCAGACGCCGACCTTCGCCTACCACACGTCCGGCGAGTACGCGATGATCGTGGCGGCGTCGGAGCGCGGCTGGCTCGACCCCGACCGCATCCTGCTCGAGAGCCTGATGGCGTTCAAACGTGCCGGCGCCGACGCCGTCCTCACCTATTTCGCGCTCACCGCCGCGCGCCTGCTGAAGGGCAAGTAGACCGCCCTCAGTTCGTGACCTTCATGTCCTTGAAGGTCACCGTAGCCTCTTTGTCTTTGTCGAAATTGTCGCCGGAAAGCCCGAAGCGCCAGTCCCCCTTAGGGGCTTGGCCGCGCAGATCGCGCACCTTGGTGCCATTGATATAGAACGACACGCTGTTCCCGTTCGTCTTCACGCGCAGCGTGTTGACCGCGCCAGGAAGCGTCTTGATCGCCGTCGAGTCGACATTGGCGGCGATGGTGCCAAGCCATTTGCCGTCCTGCTTGCGGGCGATCCAGAACTTGCCGTTGTTGAGGATTCCGAACTGGAAATAGGTGCGGTTGTCCTCGCCCCAGAACAGGAGGCCTGCGCCGAGGACCGACTGGTCGCCCTCGGGCCATACCGCGTCAGTGCAGATGTCGGCGTCCTTCACGGTGAAGGTCACGTTGAGGTTGGATGACATGTCGTCAGGCGGGAGCTTGAAGGTGAAGGTGCCGTCCTTGATCTCGATATTGTCCTTGATCGACCAGCCGCCGGTATCGTCGTGGAACTTGTCCTCGAAAATGACCTGCTGGCCTTCGCAGGCCGCCGCACGCCAAGCCGGCACGGCGCCGGCCATGAGCAAAATGGCAAGAAACAGCAATGGTCGCGACATGGACGGTCCCCGTTAGCTTCGCCTCACACGTCCTCGGTGAAATCCTTAACGTGTCGACAGCCCCTCGGCAACCTGCGCGCAGCGCAAAGCGCACTTCCAGGGTAAGCCAAACGCATGAGATTTCGCGGGAACTTCCGGCGAACGCTTGTTTGCGACGCAAGCAATCACCATGTACCGGCCCCGAGATTGAATGCATCTCGAGAGCGCAAGCTCTGTTGAGGAGGCAAGACGAGATGAGCGAGCAGCAGACCCTTCCGCCGCGCGTGGGAAGCGATTTTGCCAATCAGCCTTTCGCCTACGATCCGGTCCGGCAGCCTGGGCTGTTCGACGGCGTGATCTTCAAGCGCATCATCGCCTTCATCATCGACGCCATCATCATCACGCTGCT
>JBLMXO010000193.1:0-4134 GCA_050257815.1 Actinomycetota bacterium | reverse complement strand
CTGCTTGCTCCTTTTTCCGGTTCTGCCGCCGCGGGGTTAAGAGACTGGAGACCAGTCACCGGAGCGAGCGCAAAGGCAGTGATGCCAGTGAGACGCTAGGCCCCGCGTGTGAGATGGGCGGGTTATAGGGACCGGATCGGCCTTTGGCAAGGGAGAGCGCCCGTAGAAGTCGGGGCTTTTCGGCCTTTTTACAGCGCGCTGATCGATGAAACGCCTTCGACCAGGTTGAGCGCGCTTCGCTGCTTTGGCGTGGCATCGATCCCTTGCGGGAGCACGAACTCGACCTCGCGCGAGAGGTCGTCGAGCCGGAGCACGAGACGGAACTGGCCCTGGCCTCCCCCGCCGCCTACCTGCTCCACCAGCGGGCCGAGCGCGCGCGTATCATCGAGATAGATCTTCATGCCGGCGTGCCGCGCCTCTGCCGCCTTCTCGAGCGAGACCATGGTCTGCACGCGCACTTTGATCGCCTCGCCATCGGCCTCGGCCTCGGCGTTCAGCAGCACCGCAGTTCCAGGCTCGAGCAGAGCGCGGGAGGCCGCCAGCAATTCGGAGAAGATCACGGCTTCGAACTGCCCGGTCGAATCCGAGAAGGTGACGAAGGCATACGAATTGCCGGTCTTGCCCTTGCGCTCGCGGGCGTGGAGCACCGTGCCGGCAAGTGTGCCGACGACGCGGCGCGTGCGCGCTTTGGCGGCGAAATCAGCCCAGGTCTCGGCGCCGAGCGCTTCGAGCACCTCCTTGTAGTCGTCGAGCGGATGGCCGGTGAGGAAGAAACCGATCGCCTCGAACTCGCGCGACAGTCTGTCGATCGGAACGAACGGCTTGGCAGGACGGAGATCGATCGATGGTGGGACGTGTGTCGCGCCGGCGAAGAGATCTTCCTGGCCCTCGGCCGCCGTCTCTAGCGAGCGGTTGCCTGCAGCGATGAGCCTATCGACGTTGGCAAGAGCCGTGGCGCGATCGATGCCGAGTTCATCGAGAGCACCGGCCGCAGCCATGGTCTCGAGCGCGCGCTTGTTGAGGAGGCGAGGATTGATGCGGCGGGCGAAGTCGGACACGTCGCGGAACGGCCCCCTTGCCACGCGTTCCTCGCAGAGATGCTCGACCGCATGACGTCCGACATTCTTCACCGCGGCCAGCGAATAGCGGATGGCGCCATCGCTCGGCACGAAACCGACCTCTGAATGGTTGACCGATGGTGGCTCGATGCGAAGCCCGAGACGGCGTGCTTCTTGGGCGAACCCGTTAAGCTTGTCGGCGTTGCCCATATCGAGGGTCATCGACGCCGCGATGAACTCGGTTGGGTAGTTGGCTTTGAGATAAGCGGTCTGATAGGCGATCAGCGCGTAGGCTGCGGCATGGGACTTGTTAAACCCGTAGCCGGCGAACTTGGCCACCAACTCGAAGATATATTCGGCACGGGCGGGGTCGACGCCGTTCTTGATCGCGCCATCGACGAAGCGCGTCTTCTGCGCATCCATCTCCTTCTTGATCTTCTTGCCCATCGCCTTGCGGAGAACGTCGGCCTGGCCGAGGGTGAAGCCGGAGAGCACCTGGGCGATCTGCATCACCTGCTCCTGATAGATGATGACGCCGTAGGTCTCCTTCAGGATCGGCTCGATCATCGGGTGCAGGCTCTCGATTCCTTCGCGACCGTGCTTCCGGTTCACATAAGAGTCGATGTTGTCCATCGGCCCGGGGCGGTAGAGCGCAACGATGGCGATAATGTCCTCGAAGCGGTCGGGCTTCAGCTTGCGCAGCGCGTCGCGCATGCCTTGACCTTCGAGTTGGAACACGCCCACCGTGTCGCCGCGCTGCAGGAGCGCGAAAGATGCCGGATCGTCGAGGGGGAAGGTTGCTGGGTCGATGGCGATGCCTTTGCGGGCGATCAGCTTCCGCGCTGTCTCGATCACGGTCAGCGTCTTTAGGCCCAAGAAGTCGAATTTCACGAGGCCCGCAGCCTCAGCCCATTTCATGCTGAACTGCGTCGCGGGAAGCTGTGCGCGCGGGTCGCGATAGAGCGGCACGAGATCGATCAAGGGACGGTCGGCGATGACGACGCCTGCGGCATGGGTCGAAGCATGGCGGTAGAGGCCTTCCAGCCGCTGACCGATGTCGAGCAGCTTCGCCACGATCGGCTCGGAGTCGCGCGCCTCTTGCAGCCTAGGCTCGCCTGCAATGGCCTGGGGAAGTGAAATCGGGTTCGCCGGATTCATCGGTACGAGCTTGCACAGCCGGTCGATCTGGCCGTAAGGCATCTGCAGCACCCTGCCGACGTCGCGCAGCACCGCGCGCGCCTGGAGCTTGCCGAAGGTGATGATGTGGGCCACGCGATGCGCACCGTAACGCTCGCGCACATAGGCAATCACCTCATCGCGCCGGTCCTGGCAGAAATCGATATCGAAGTCGGGCATTGAAACGCGCTCAGGATTGAGGAAGCGCTCGAACAGAAGTCCGAAGCGAATGGGATCGAGATCAGTGATGGTGAGCGCATAAGCGACCAACGAGCCAGCGCCTGAGCCGCGGCCGGGGCCAACGGGGATTCCTTGCGCCTTGGCCCATTTGATGAAGTCCGCGACGATCAGGAAATAACCCTGATAATTCATGCGGGTAATGACATCGAGTTCGAACGCCAAGCGTTGCTGGTAGGCCTCGACGGTCTCGCCTGACGCCACACCATGCTGGGCGATGCGCTGTCTCAGTCCCTGCTCTGCTTGGCGCCTGAGCTCGGCCGCCTCGGTCTCGGCGCGTGCTTCAGCAGAGTCGCCGTCGGACAGGAAGGGCGGCAAGATCGGCTCGTGCTCCTTCGGCCGAAAGGCACAGCGGCGCGCAATCTCGAGCGTATTGTCGAGCGCCTCGGGCAGGTCGGCGAACAGCTCGCGCATCTTGGCGTTAGACTTGAAATAATGCTCGGGGCTCAAACGACGTCGGTCATCGACGGCGACGTAGCTTCCTTCCGCGATGCAGATCAGCGCGTCATGCGCCTCGAAATCGTCGGCACTCGCGAAATAGGATTCGTTGGTAGCGACGATAGGAAGATCGAGGTCATAGGCGAGGCCCACCAGCGAAGCCTCGACGCTCCGCTCCCGCGGTAGGCCGTGCCGCTGGATCTCGACATAGAGCCGGTCGCCGAACATTCCTCTCAGCGTCTCGAGCCGGTTCCGCGCGAGGTCGGGGTTCCCATCGGCAAGCGCGAGATCGATGACCCCTTCAGGACCTCCGGTGAGTGCAATCAGACCTTCCGTGTGGGCCGCGAGATCGGCAATCGAGGTGACAACCTCGCCGGTGTCGGCGGCGGTAAAATAGGCTTTGGTCGAGAGACGCATCAAATTGGCGTAGCCGCTGGCATCCTTAGCAAGGAGGGCGATGCGTCCGTCAGCGCGCGGTCCTTTGAGCTCGGTGCCGACGGGACCCGCGTCCCTCTCAGCCGCGAAGCTGATCGACAAAGTCAGCCCGATGATGGGCTGGACGCCAACCTCGGCAAGCGCATTGGAGAATTCGAGGGCGCCAAAAAGATTGTTGGAGTCGGTGAGAGCGAGCGCTGGCGCACCATCACCGCCGGCGAGTGCCGCGAGCTTCGGTATCGTCAGCGCGCCCTCGAGCAGCGAATAGGCCGAGTGCGTGCGCAAATGCACGAAAGGGCGGTTGTCGTGGACGACTTTCTCCATTCCCGCAAAGAGTCACTGCCTGAGGATTCGGTACAAGCGATGTGCGGCCCCCCCGCCGGACATTTCCACCGTTTAAATGCTCACCCGCTTATGTTCTTATTTTGTTCCACATGAAACAAGGATAAGGCGTCCTGCAGCGCAAAACGCGTAGTGATTGATTCTACGTACTATTTCGCCGTCTGCCGAGTGTCACGGCTCAGGTTCTGGCGACTTTCGCCACGACCACCTCCTCTTCGACGAGGAGACCATCAGTAAGGCGGAGGGTGCGATTCATGCGCGCGGCCAGGTCGAGATTGTGGGTTGCGACGACGGCCGCGACGCCCGACCTCCGCACCAGCCTCAGGAGCTGCTCGAACACGCGGTCAGCCGTCGGCGGATCGAGATTGCCGGTGGGCTCGTCAGCGAGAAGCACCTTGGGGTTGTTGGCTACGGCGCGGGCGATCGCGACGCGCTGCTGCTCGCCGCC
>JBLMXO010000192.1:0-2717 GCA_050257815.1 Actinomycetota bacterium | reverse complement strand
CCGCTGAGGGGCGCAACTTCATGCCGCATGTCACGCTGGCCCGGCTCAGGAACGCGCGCGCCGACGCCGTTGCCGCTTATCTCGAGCAGCAAGGCGGCATCTATGCCGACCCCTTCACGGTGAGTCGCTTTGTGCTCTATTCCTCGCGCGACTCGGTGGGCGGCGGCCCTTATGTCGTCGAGGCGGCCTACCCACTCGGGTTGAATGGCAGCCATCACGCCTACAGCCTCTAAGCGCCCCTCTTGAGGGAACCGGTTTCCTCACCGAGAAGCTCAGCCAGTAGCCCGCGCGCGGCCTCCTCGATCAGGTCGAGTGCATGATCGAATCCCTCGGCCTCACCGAAGAACGGATCGGGCACGTCCTTCGTGCCGGCATGGGGCGCAAAGTCGAGGAAGCGGCGGATCTTATGCTTGGCGTTCCTCGGTGCAAGCTCGGCAAGCTCGTCATAGTTCGAGCCGTCCATGGCGAGCAGAAGATCGAAGCGTGCGAAGTCTTCGCGGGCCATCTGCCGCGCGCTCTGCCCGGAGATGTCGATCCCGCGCTGCCCGGCAGCTCTCTGCGCGCGATAGTCAGGCGCCTGGCCCACGTGCCAATCGCCAAGCCCCGCCGAATCGATCTCGAACCGGTCGAGCACGCCCTCCTCGGTGGCCACGCGCCGGAAGGCACCCTCCGCCATCGGCGAGCGGCAGATATTGCCGAGACAAATGAACAAGAGGCGGTGCTTCACCATGCGCGCTCTCTTCCCATGCGGCACGCGCCGCAGGCAAGCTTCGACCTTGATAGATATGGGGACTTAGAAGCGGTTGCGGAACAGGAAGAATCGATGCTGCGGCGACGTCTCGCTAGCGGCCTCCGCGCCGAAAGCCAAACGGAGGGGTTTCAGCAAGTTGCGGAAGCGCGGTCTTTCGATGACCACTTGGCTATATCGTGACCGGCCGCTCGTCACATGAACAGCGATCTTTGGCTCAGGCGGCGCCACTAGCAGCTTCGCCACCTCGCCCGCACCTGCCGCCACGATGCGCTCGTCAGGCGTTCTCGTGGCGATGATGGCACGGCGATCGAACATGGCCTTTGCCTCCGTGGTCCACGGCTTCGGCTTGCAGGCGCAGCCGGAGACATATTCGCTGCGATAACGAAAGGCATTGGCCAGCTCGCCGTAGCGCTCGCCGGTCAACGAAACCATTTCGCCGGCGTCGTCGCTCGCAGCGGGGCTATAGAAGAGCTTCGCCGGCGATGAGCAGCTCGACTGACACTTAGCCTCGTCGGCAACGAAGGAGCCGGGCGTCGAGGATTGGCTCAAAGGGTAGTAGAAACCGTCGCACTCGCGTACACAGAAGGTGCGATAGCTCGTATTGGGCTTGGTGTGGGCCATGAATGAGTAGGGGCGCGAGGCGCGCGGCTCCGCAACGTTCGCCGTCGATTGGTCGGCTCGCGCCTTGAGCGCCTCGATCTCCGCGCCAAGCGCCTGCACTTGTGCGCCGAGTTGCTGGCAGCCCTCGATGACCGGTTCGTCGACGTCGTCGACGGCGTAGTCGCAGCCCGCCTCTGCGATATCGAGCTTCAGCGTCTCGAGTTGCTGCTCCTTGCTGGCGAGAGCCGTACCGAAGGGAGCATCGCCCTCAGCGGCGACGGCGATTGCGGCCGAGCCGAGCAATCCCATCACCCCCGCAACGAGAGCAACTCTCGTGGCAACTCGACTGAACGCAAACCCACGCAACACAACGCCTCACGTCTTCCCGGGACTTCTCGCGATGGTCCGCGACGACTATCAACCGAAATCGTGAAGCTCCGGCAAACCGCGCGCGGCAAAGCCGAGCGACAGACAAGAACGGTTAAGACTTTGCGCCTGAGCTCGGCCACACCTTGCAGCCGCCCCACCCCTACCCTATTTTTTCCCGTGGGATTCGAGACTTAACCGTTTCGCGAGGTGGAGATCATGATTGCCTGGAACGACGCCAGCGAGCTCAGGAACGCCGCCCTTGGCGGCGAGATCTCGCGCGCCGCTTTTGCCGAGCGCGAGCAGCGGGTCCGCCGCGACTTCTGGACCAAGCTCAAGCGTATCGCCGGCAAGGTCCCCTTCGCCGAGGATCTCGTCGCTGCCTATTACTGCGCGCTCGATCCCGCGACGCCGATGCGCGTCCGCGGCATGCTCTTGGCCGCGCTCGCTTATTTCATCCTGCCCTTCGATATCATTCCCGACATGATCTTGGGCCTCGGCTTCGCCGACGATGCGGCCTTGCTCACCGCGGTCATCGGGCTCGTCGCCACCCACATCACGCCAGCTCACCGGGCGGCTGCCGCCCGCGCGCTCGACAAGGAGCTGCCGCCTAAGGTCTAGGCGCGGGCGTCTGGTCAAAGTTGCGGGTTGATGATCACCTTGCCGGTGACCCGCCGCGCCTCGATGAGCGAGAGCGCCTTGGCGGTGTCGGCGAGCACGAAGCTGGCATGGATGTGCGGGCGGATCAGCCCCTCGCGGCACCACTCGAGCAATTGAACCATGTTGGCGCGGTGCTGTTCGGGACTGCGTTCGACAAAAGAGGTCCAGAAAACTCCGATCATCGCGCATCCTTTGAGCAGCAAAAGGTTGAGCGGGATGCGCGGGATCGTGCCCGAGGCAAAGCCGAGCACGAGATAGCGCCCCTCCCACGCCATGGCGCGCAAGGAGGGCTCGGCCGATGAGCCCCCCACCGTGTCGTAGAGCACATCCACGCCCTTGG
>JBLMXO010000191.1:0-4262 GCA_050257815.1 Actinomycetota bacterium | reverse complement strand
CGACCCTATTGCATCCTTGCGCCTCGTGGGGAGCGCTCGGTTGAGCAGCCTTGACAGCGTGATGCGCGGTCGCTCTAACCCGTGGTATCAGCTTCTGGAACCATCAACATGTCCGGCAGTGATCTCGGAATGCGCCGACGCCGGGCGCTGTGGCGGGCCTCCCATCGGGGCTCCAAGGAGCTGGACTTTCTACTCGGCCGCTATGCCGAAGCGGCACTCGACGGGATGAACTCTAACGATATCAGCATCTTCGAGCGATTGATCGATACTCCCGACCCCGAGATCGAGATGTCCTTGTTCGAGGGCCACTCGCTAGGTGACCGCGACCTCGACGAACTCATTCGCTTAGTCAGGCGTTTCCATGGTCTTGAGCAGGCCGGCTGATCCGCCCAAATCTGCAAACGATGTCCACCCCGAAGCTTCCATCCTTGCCCGTCGAGCCTTTGCTCAAGCGAAGTCCCGCGATCGCCGGCGGCGTGCCTGAAGGGCTCGATGCGCTGCTCCTCGGCGAGCTGGCGCGCCATGCCCGCGAAGGCGGCGTCGTGCTGCATGTCGCGCGCGACGCCAACCGCCTCGCAACGCTCGAAGAAGCGGTCCCGTTCTTCGCGCCCGACGTGCAGGTGCTGAGCTTCCCCGCCTGGGATGGCGTGCCTTATGACCGCGTTGCGCCCAATGCTGAAACGATCGCCAAGCGCATTGCTACGCTCGCCGCTCTAATTGACCGCCCGCAAGGCAAGAAGCGGCCGCTCGTGGTCCTGACCACGATCCACGCGGCTCTTCAGCGCGTTCCGCCACGCGCGTTCATCGCTGGCTCGAGTTTGAATCTCCACGCCGGCAACGTCACCAACATGCAAGCGCTGATCGACCGGCTGGAGGCGTCCGGCTATGCGCGATCGGGCACGGTGGTCGATCCCGGCCAATACGCCGTGCGCGGCGGCATCCTCGATCTCTATCCGCCTGGCGGCGAGCCGGTACGTCTCGACTTTTTCGGCGACACGCTCGAGTCGATCAGGGCGTTTGAGCCCGAGACGCAACGCACCAAGGCGCACCGCGATAAGGTCGAGCTTCTGCCGATGAGCGAGGTCGCACTCACGCCTGAGGTGCGCCGGCACTTCCGCCGGCGTTACGTCGAGTTGTTCGGCCCTGTCACCGGGGAAGACCCGCTCTACGAGTCAATCTCGGCAGGACGCCAGCATCAAGGCATGGAGCATTGGCTGCCGCTGTTTCATGACCATCTCGAGACGTTGTTCGATTATTTGCCCGGCGCCGTCGTCACGCTCGATCCGCTCGTCGACGATGCGCGGGCGAGGCGGCTCGAGCAGATCGCCGACCATTACGACGCCCGCGCACAAGCTCTCGAGCGCAAGGCCTTCGGCGCGCCGCCTTACCATCCTGTCCCGCCCGAGAGCCTCTTCCTCAGCGAGCAAGATTGGCAGGAGGAGCTCGCAGGCCGGAAAGTGATCGCGCTCGATCCGTTCGAGCACCCGGAGCAACCCGGCACCAACATCGTGTCATACGGGGGCAGGCAGGGGCGCACCTTTGCCGCCGAACGCCAAACCGAAGGGCTCAACGTGTTCGACGCGGTGGTGGGGCACGCCAAGCGCTTGCACAACGAGGGCAAGCGCGTGCTTGTCGCCTGCTGGAGCAATGGCGCACGCGAGCGGCTTGCTTCGCTTCTCGCCGAGCACGGCGGCGGCGAGACCAAGAGCGTGGCAAGCTTCGCCGAGGCGCTGGCGCTTCCGGCGTCCGCCACTGCTGTCGCCGTGCTGCCGCTCGAGACGGGCTTCGAGGCGCCGGGGCTTGCCGTGATCGGCGAGCAGGACATTCTCGGCGATCGCCTTGTGCGCAAGTCCCGCGCCAAGCGCGGCAGCGACGTGTTGACCGAGGTGTCGAGCCTTTCCGTCGGTGACCTCGTGGTTCATGCCGACCACGGCATCGGCCGCTTCGCGGGCCTTGCCACGATCGAGGCCGCCGGCGAGCCGCATGACTGCCTCGAAGTCCATTACGCCGGCGGCGACAAGCTCTATCTGCCGGTCGAGAATATCGAGCTCCTGAGCCGCTACGGGTCGGATGAATCCGGCGTGCAGCTCGACCGGTTGGGCGGCGTCGGCTGGCAGTCGCGCAAGGCGCGGCTTAAGCAGCGCATCCGCGACATGGCGGAGAAGCTGATCAAGGTCGCGGCCATGCGTGAGCTCCGCCAAGCGCCGGTGCTCAATCCGCCAGACGGTGTCTATGAGGAATTTTCGGCGCGCTTTCCCTACGAGGAAACCGAAGACCAAGAGAACAGTATCGGCGCTGTGCTCGGGGACCTCGCCAGCGGCCGGCCGATGGACCGGCTCATCTGCGGCGATGTCGGCTTCGGCAAGACCGAGGTGGCGCTCAGAGCAAGCCTGATCGCCGTGCTTGCCGGCAAGCAGGTCGCGGTCGTCGTGCCGACCACATTGCTCGCCCGCCAGCACTACCACACCTTCACGGAGCGGTTCCGCGGCTTTCCCGTCAAGATCGCGCAAGCCTCGCGCCTGGTGAGCCCCAGCGAGCGCACCGAAGTGAAGAAGGGGCTGAAGTCGGGCGACATCGACATCGTGATTGGCACGCACGCGCTGCTTGGCAAGGGCATCGAATTCACCGATCTCGGCCTACTCATCGTCGATGAGGAGCAGCATTTCGGCGTGCAGCACAAAGAGCGGCTGAAGCAGCTCCGTGAGGACGTGCATGTGCTGACGCTCACCGCGACGCCGATCCCGCGCACGCTGCAACTTGCGCTGTCCGGCGTGCGCGAGATGTCTCTGATCTCCACCCCTCCGGTCGATCGGCTCGCAGTGCGCACCTATGTGATGCCGTTCGATCCCGTCATCCTGCGCGAGGCTCTGCTGCGCGAGCGCTATCGCGGCGGCCAGACCTTCTATGTGGTGCCACGCATCGCGGACCTCGATGACGCCGCAGCTTTTCTCGCCGAGCACGTGCCCGAGCTCAAGGTCGGGCGCGCTCACGGTCAGATGGGAAGCCGCGAACTCGACCAGGTGATGAACGCCTTCTACGACCGTCAATACGACGTCTTGCTCTCGACCTCGATCGTCGAGTCGGGGCTGGACATTCCTTCGGCCAACACGCTGATCGTGCACCGCTCGGACATGTTCGGCCTGGCTCAGCTCTATCAGCTCAGAGGCCGCGTCGGCCGCTCCAAGATCAGGGCCTATGCCTATTTCACCATCCCGGCCGATGCGCGCCTCACGCCTGCCGCCGAGAAGCGGCTCAAGGTGCTGCAATCGCTCGATACGCTGGGCGCCGGTTTCGTGCTTGCGAGTCACGATCTCGATATCAGGGGTGCTGGCAATCTGCTAGGCGAGGAACAGTCGGGCCATATCAGGGAAGTGGGTTACGAGCTTTACCAGTCGATGCTGGAAGAGGCGGTCGCTGCCATCAGGGGCGGGGAGGGCGGACTGATCGAGGATCAATGGTCACCGCGCATCAATCTCGGCACCTCGGTGCTCGTTCCCGAAGACTATGTGCCGGACCTGCAGGTGCGGCTTGGGCTCTATCGCAGGCTGTCGGGCGTCGAGGACCATGACGCGATCGAGGCGTTTGCCGCCGAGCTGATCGACCGCTTCGGCCCGTTACCGCAAGAGGTGCGCCATCTCCTCGATGTCGTCGAGATCAAGGGTCTCTGCCGCCAGGCCGGCATTGAGCAGATCGATGCCGGACCAAAGGGCGCTGTCATCGCCTTCCGCAACAAGACCTTCGCCAATCCGGAAGGGCTGATTGCCTTCATCCGCGACGAGGGCAAGAGGGTGAAACTCCAGCCGGACCACCGTCTCATCTATTACGGCAATTGGCAAACGCCCGAGGAGCGGCTCGAAGGCGCCCGCGAATTGCTCAAGCGGCTCGTCAAGATTGCCAGCGCGGTGACGCGCGCAGCGTGATTTTCCTCTCCCCTTCGGGGAGAGGTCGGCTCGCTTTTTGCGAGCCGGGTGAGGGCTTTCTCCGCACGCGCCATCTCAACCCTCACCCTTTCCGCCATGCGACTTGCGCATGAGCGACATACTCGCTCGCGCAAGATCGCGGCAGAAAGCCCTCTCCCAAAGGGAGAGGAGAGTCACACCTGCTTCAGGATTTCGGCGCGGAGAATGCGGCCTGACGAGTTGCGCGGAATCTGGCGCACCACGAGCAGCCTGTCGGGAAATTTGTAAGGCGCGATACGACGGCCCTCGAGGAAGGCAATGAACTCGTCGAGTGATACAGGCTCGCCCGGTTTCGGCGAAACG
>JBLMXO010000190.1:0-3321 GCA_050257815.1 Actinomycetota bacterium | reverse complement strand
GGCTGAGACGGAGCGAATAGGCGAGCCACAACGCGAAGGTGAGCATCGCGAGGTCGTTGACGATCAGCAATGTCCGCTTGAACCAGCGAGGACGCTCGATCAGCCAGACGGCAAAACGCATTAAGGGCCACCCCGAACCGGCTTATGCGCCGGATGAGAAAAAACCATACTCCCTGGGAGAATGCTGCGCACCATAATCGAAGCCGCTTCGGAACGGAAGCGAGGCCGAGACCCCACAAGCGCGGAAATCTGCGACGTTTTCCGCGCTTCCCGACCGCTTAGCCAAGGATCAGCACGTGCAGGCGACGGGGGCCGTGCGCACCCCTGACAATGGTCTGCTCGATATCGGCCGTTCGCGATGGTCCGCCGATCAGATTTACGCTCCGTAGCAGCACCCCTTCGCTGGGGAGCGCACGTACCCGGTCCCAGGCGTCCTCATACGAGCCGACGACATCGGTCGCCCTGATGAGAACCATGTGCGTCTCGGGGAGAAACGCGAGCGAGGTCGGATTGTCCGCTCCCGAAACGAGGAACAGCGTGCCCGTCTCCGCCGCCGCAGTAACGGCCCGCGACAGCGAGGCTTTATCGGACGGCTCGGCGGGTCCGAAACTCCGCTCGATGTCCCAGGCTTCCTTCCAAGGAAGTGCGGCGAGGATCGGATCGGCTCCCATGCGCAGGCGAAGAGGGAGGTTGTTGGCGCCGAGATAGGAGCCGATGGCGCTGAGCGCCTGTCTCGGTGAAGCGACGCGGCTCACGTCGGTGCCCTGCTTCTCGATGAGCGTCGCGAATTGCGTGACCGCCTGCTCGCCGTGAATGCGCGCGCGCAAAGGGATGGTGCCGCGAGGATGCCGCCTGAGCCGGTCGGCCACGACTTTGTGTCCCGCCGTATCCTCGGGATCGACGTCGAGTGCCGTGCGGATACGCGTGAATATTCTGCTGCGCGCATCGCCGGCCCCTGTCTTTTCGGGGGAGCTCACGACTGCGCGCTCCGCCTGGTTTTGGCGTAGAGTTGATGGAAGGTCTTGCCTTGCGGGGCCGGGAAATCGCGCGTCTTTGTCCACGAGGCGCCGAACGGCAAGCGCGTGAATCGCCCGCGGCGTCCGGCACGCCAGGCGAGAAGCGGCATCATCATGCCCGAGAGCGCATGATAAAGCCGTGGCCTCCTCACCGCATAGGCCCATACCTTTAGAGCGATCCGTTCTCCGATCGGCGCGCCGCCCTGATCGTAGTCGCGCATCCTCCACTCGCGCAGCATCTTCGGCAGCGGGATGCTCATGGGGCACACCTCCTCGCATCGCCCGCAGAAGCTCGATGCGTTGGGGAGATCACGGGCGTGACTGATGCCTTGCAAGGCTGGCGTCAGCACCGCGCCCATGGGGCCGGGATAGACCGAACCATAAGCGTGACCGCCGATCGCTCCATAAACTGGACAATGGTTGAGACAGGCGCCGCAGCGGACGCAACGGAGCATGTCCTGGAACACGCCGCCCAGCATCTCGCTCCGTCCGTTGTCGAGCAGAACCACGTGATAGGCCCCTGGCCCGTCGGGATCATCAGGACGGCGCGGACCCGTTGTGAAGGTCGTGTAGGTGGTCATGTCCTGCCCCGTGGCGGAGCGGGCGAGAAGCCGGAGAATCGTCATGGCATCCTCGAGCGTCGGCACGACCTTTTCGATGGAAGCGATGACGATATGGACCCGCGGCAGCGTCGCGGTAAGGTCGCCGTTGCCCTCATTGGTGACGATCACCGAGGTGCCCGTCTCGGCGATCAGCAGATTTGCGCCGGTGATCCCGACGTCTGCCGTCACGAACTTGTCCCTTAGTACCGTGCGTGCCTCGGCGACGAGGTCGGGAACTGATTTCAATTTGCGCGTCGAGGAAAGCGTGCGATGGGCACGGCGGAAATCGGCCTCGATCGCCTCCTTGTTGAGATGGATGATGGGGGCAATGATGTGGCTCGGCCGGTCGCCCCTGATTTGCACGACGTGCTCGCCGAGATCGGTTTCCACCACCTCGATGCCGGCCTTCTCGAGATGAGCGTTCAGTCCGATCTCTTCCGACACCATGGATTTGCCCTTGGTGACGCGCTTGCCGTCAGCGGCCTGGCAAAGCGCAAGCACGATGTCGCGGGCCTCCTCTGCCGTCGCCGCGTAGTGCACCTTGCCACCGCTCTCAATGACCTTCGTCTCATAGGCCTCGAGATAGAGGTCGAGATGGCCGAGCGTATGGTCCTTGATGGCGCGGGCTTCGGCGCGCAGCTGATCGAACTCGGGCAGCTTCTCGACCGCCGTCTCTCGTTTCATGATGAAGCCGCGCTTCACGTTCTGCAGCGCGCGCTGGAGCTCTGCATCGGCGAGCGCCCTGTGAGCATTGCTGGTGAAGCTTTTGCCGAACACCGCCATCTCGCCCCCCGTCAGCGCGCTCGACCCGGCGCGGTGATCGCCGGTGTCTCGGTCGTATCCGCCAGCACCTCGGCGACATGGCGCGCTTCGATGCCGGCGCCCTCGCGTGCTAACCCGCCCGCGATCTGCATGAGACAGCCGAGATCGGCCGCAAGCACGCATTTGGCGCCGGTGGCCAGGATTGCGCGAAGCTTCTGCTCGAGGATCGCGCTCGAGATCTCGGGATATTTGACCGAGAAAGCCCCGCCGAAGCCGCAGCACGTCTCGCAATCGGCTAGCTCGACAAGGCTCAGCCCCTTTACGCTCGCCAACAGCCGCCGCGGCGATGAGGCGATGCCGAGCTCGCGCAACGATGAGCAGGAATCGTGATAGGTGACGGCGCCCGCAAAGCTCGCGTCCACGTCGGTGAGGTGCAAGACATTGACGAGGAAGCTCGTGAGCTCGAAGCACTTGGCGGCGAGTGCCCCTGCGCGGCTTGCGTAAGCCGGATCGGCGGCAAGCAACTCCGGGTAATGCAGCTTGAGCATGCCGGCGCAAGACCCTGACGGAGCGACCACGTAATCGAAATGCTCGAACGCGTCGACGACGCGCCGGGCAAGCGCTATGGCGTCGGCCCGGTCACCGGAGTTGTAAGCGGGCTGCCCGCAGCAGGTTTGCGTGAGCGGAACCTCGACCCGTGCGCCGCCCGCCTCCAACAGCTTGATCGCGGCGAAGCCTATGCTTGGCCTGAACAAATCGACGAGGCATGTCACAAACAGGCCGACGAGCGGGCCTTGCTTTGCATCGGCAGGGTCCAAAGTCATATCAGCGTCCAATCAGGCCCTGCATCCTGTGGCAAGAGGTGGGAAGGAGGATGTAGCATCGCCGCCGCGACTCGCGAAATCGGAAATCGGCCGTTTCGCCGCTAAAACCAGGGGAGG
>JBLMXO010000189.1:0-3511 GCA_050257815.1 Actinomycetota bacterium | reverse complement strand
CTCGTTGTGCGTTTCTTCCCACTCGCTTTTGTTGCCATGGCTTCTGCTCCGATTCTGCTCTGTTGCCGCACTCGACCGCTCAAACGGGCGCGTACACGCGCGAATCAACGCCTCCCACTTGGTCCAAGGCTTGCCGTCCCACGTGGCGAGTCAATCGTTTTTTCTCATTATACGCAGATCAAAACGCAGATCGCGACAGAAAGTGGCATGGAATGGCGCCACTCCGCATGAATTTGCCGAGCAAATCTCCCCGCTGTGACGCGCGCGGAGGAAGCCATTCCGCCTGAATTGCTAGGTTCTAACCGAGACCGCGGCGAGAATATCCTCGATCGCCATGCGGTGGCGAAAATCGGGATCGACGAACCGCGCCTTGACGAGCCCGTCCTGGCCAACGACGAGAGTCGCCGGAATTGGCAGAAACCATCCGCCATTGCCCTGAAATCGATCAAGATCGATGCCAAAGCCGAGATAGGTCCGCTTGATCTTCTCTCCAACCCAGAAGACGAGCCCAAGCGTCAGCGCATAAGCGAGATCGAGGTCGGTCAGCACCCTAAAGGGAACATCGCGCACTTTGCGCAAGTTGGCCGCATATTTGCCAGTCTCCGGCACGATCGACACGACCTCGCCTCCTGCGGCGCGGATCTCGGGATAGGCCCGAGCGAGAGCGTGAAGTTCGAGCCCACAATAGTCGCACCACGGCCCCCGATTGAAGCTGATCACAAGCGGCCCGGAGGCGGTAAGCGAGGACAACTCGACCAGGCGACCCTCGCTGTCGGTCATGACGAAATTGGGCAGCCGCTCTCCCACTGCCGGGACCATGGCGTCAGCACCGTTTGCGCTGATGCGCTCAACGAGCTGGTCGTAGGTCGCTTCGAGGTCCGGCAGCAGTTTCCGCGACTCGCCAAGATAGAATGAAAGGCGTTCGCTGAGCGGTGCCTTGAGTGTGTCGGCCTTCTCAAATGCCTCGTTGAGCGATTGCTCGAGGGATTTCCCTTCAGTCAAGAAAGTCTCCTAGTGGACGGTCCGCGGACCCGCTAGCGCGACAGTACACCTCTTCGCGTCCAGCGCTCTTGGCCACCCGCGCTCGCAGCCGGAACGCTCCTGGTAGAGACGGTACAAAGCTCCTGGTAGAGCCGGTATAAAAGTGAGGGAGAGCAAGAGTCGAGTGTGTTCATCGTACAGGCCTGGCGTCCTGAGCTTTGCTTGCGTCACGTAATGAGCCTAGTGCGAGGGAACATCGGGCGGCATTTCCTCTAGAGCCTTGTCGAAAGGCTGAGGTGAGATTCTCACGGCGCCGGTGAAGGGATAGTCGAAGGCAACGGCAAGGAGAAGCGAAAGGGCGACGAGGGCCGCAAGTGCCGCCGTCATCAGCGTCTGCGCCATCAGATTCGATGCGCCGAAAAAGGCAGGATAGCCGAGAGTTACTCCGGCGCCGACGATCAGCACGATCCAAAGCAGCCCCGACATCGAGCCGTCGGCACTGTCCAGCCTCTCACTACGGTTGTCCGCGATCACCGCGAGCAGCCTGAGCGCTGCCTGGTAGAGCATGAGTTGCCGATAGCCCTGGGGCTCGAGCTCGAAGATCGCCGAGCTGAGACTCTCAAGATCACTCCCGGCATCTTCGCTCGATCTCCCCCGAGCCATCGTCCTCCACTCATATTTGCGAACGTGATCGGTATAGGTGAACAGGCGATGCCTGATCTCAACACCAGCCTCGAACGGGAGCGCGGCGCTCACATGGTACAGATCGATGATCGCCTTGGCCTCATTGCGAACCGCCGTTTGGGTGCCGCGGTATTCTTCCCACACTGACACCACGACGAAAGCGAGCAATACGCCGTAGAACACACCAATCACTGCGAATTTGAACCCGGCGACCTCGTTGTTCTGCTTGAGGCGATCCACTCCAGAGATGGCGCGCGTGAGCAACATGAGGCCGACAGCAAAAATTTCCGCCGCGACCGTGAGCACAAGCGCCACGATCCAAGTCGGCACATGGGCCATCAAGTTGACCAAGGTTCCGTCGAGCATCCCAACCCCTTTTCTAAGGCAACCGCCGCCGAGGACCAGCTCTAAGAAAGGTTTGCCGGACCGCAGGGCATTGAGCGGTAGGGCTTCCCTCCGGTGCCGTGAGCCGCCATATTCGCTCCATGCCCCATCGCATTGCCAGGACCTTCGGCTCACGCGCCGAGCCGCGCGCAGTCACGGGTGAACCCGCCCTGCCGCGGAGCGAGCTTCCTGATGGCGCCGATCGCCGCCCGCCCGGCTTCGGCGAGGCACCGCAGCCGCTGATACAGGGGCATCCGCTCGTATCAGGGAGCGGTGCACCAGAATTCGTGCCTCACCGACCTCCCCGCCCCGAGAAGAGCGAGGGCGGCATTCCTTTGAGCATCCAGTCTGAGCTTGAGCCCAAGGGCGACCAGCCACAGGCCATCGCCGAGCTCGTCGCCCAGGTGAATGCGCATGAGCGCGATCAGGTGCTGCTCGGTGTGACCGGCTCGGGCAAGACCTTCACCATGGCCAAGGTGATCGAGGCGACGCAGCGTCCTGCCCTCGTGCTCGCGCCCAACAAGACGCTGGCCGCCCAGCTTTACGGCGAGTTCAAGAGCTTCTTCCCCGACAACGCGGTCGAGTATTTCGTCTCCTACTACGACTACTACCAGCCCGAAGCATATATCCCGCGGACCGACACCTATATCGAGAAAGACTCGTCGATCAACGAGCAGATCGACCGCATGCGCCATGCGGCGACGCGCGCTCTGATCGAGCGCGACGACGTGATCATCGTAGCCTCGGTGTCGTGCATCTACGGTATCGGCTCGGTCGAGACCTATACGGCGATGACCTTCAGCCTGAAGCGCGGCGACAAGGTCGAGCAGCGCCAGCTAATGGCAGACCTCGTGGCGCTGCATTACCGCCGCAACGATGCGAATTTCGTGCGCGGCAGCTTCCGTGTGCGCGGCGACACGATCGAGCTGTGGCCCGCGCACTTGGAGGATCGCGCCTGGCGCATCTCCCTGTTCGGCGACACAGTCGAGAGTCTCGTCGAGTTCGATCCCTTGACCGGCGCCAAGACCGACGAGTTCTCGATGGTCAAGGTCTACGCCAACTCGCATTACGTCACGCCCAAGCCCACGCTGAAACAGGCGATCCGCGGCATCAAGGACGAGCTGAAGGCGCGGCTCAACGAGTTGCATGGCGCGGGCCGCCTGCTCGAAGCACAGCGCCTCGAGCAAAGAAGCCTGTTCGATCTCGAGATGATCGAGGCGACCGGCTCCTGCGCCGGCATCGAGAACTATTCGCGCTACCTCACCGGACGCAAGCCTGGCGAGCCGCCGCCGACTCTGTTCGAATATCTCCCCGACAATGCGCTCGTCTTCGTCGACGAGAGCCACGTCACCATCCCGCAGATCGGCGGCATGTTCCGTGGCGACTACCGGCGCAAATCCACGCTCGCCGAATATGGCTTCCGTCTCCCCTCCTGCATGGACAACCGGCCACTGAGGTTCGA
>JBLMXO010000188.1:0-3156 GCA_050257815.1 Actinomycetota bacterium | reverse complement strand
ACGCCCGGCTGAAGGGTTGGCCTTTTACGACTATGACGCGAAATATGCCCCCGGCGGGTCAATTCACGTCCTCCCGGCGCCGCTTAAACCAAATGTTTACCAATTGGTACAGAAGCTGTCGCTAGCGGCTCATAGGGCACTGGGCTGCCGGGGGGTCAGTCGCACCGACTTCCGATACGACGACCGGCCAGAAGGCACCGGGGAATTGATCTGCCTCGAGGTCAACACCCAGCCTGGCATGACGTCGACGTCGCTTGTGCCTGAGCTTGCTGCCCATAGCGGCCGCTCGTTCGGCGAGCTGGTCCGCTGGATCGTGGAGGATGCGTCGTGCAATCGCTAGGCTCCGCAAGGGGTGAGGGAAAGAGAAGGAGGAGGTCGGCCGATGCGCTGCTTCAGCGCAGTATCGCCGCTCCCCGCTCGTCCTCACGCGGCTTGCCGGTGCTTGCGAGCGCTCGCCGTCTCATCACGCGAAGCCCGAAATCCGTGCGACTGGGTAGGCTCGGCCGCGATCGCGTGCGCGGCAAGTGGCTCCTCGTCTCGATCTTCTTTCTCGCGAGCGCCTTGCTTTACGGAGCCTGGATCGGCGGCGAGACAGAGCGACTCTTCGACGCGCTCGGCGGTGGCGTCGAGAAGCTCGCTGTCGCTGCCGGCTTCGGCACCAAGCGCATCACCGTGGAAGGCCAGCTTCACGCGACCGATGCAGAGATCACCGCGGCGCTTCATGCGGGCCCCGATACCATGCTGCTCGGCTTCGACACCGATGCCGCCAAAGCGCGGCTCGAGGCCGTCCCCTGGATCAAGCACGCGCAAGTCATGCGGCTTCTGCCTTCGACCCTCCAGGTCGAGATCGAGGAACGCGTTCCTTACGCCATTTGGCAGACCCATGGGCAAACTTACGTCGTCGACACCGAAGGCGTGACGCTCGCTCCGGCTCTGCGCGAGGCTTATCCCGACCTTCCGCTCGTCGTGGGTGACGGCGCGCCGAAGGCGGCGCCGGCCCTCTACGATGCGCTCAAGTCTTATGGCGATCTCAAACAGAAGATGATCGCGGCGATCCGCGTGGGTGACCGACGCTGGACCCTAAAGCTTACTTCCGGCCTCGAGATCCTGCTGCCAGATGACAATGTCGATGAGGCGCTCGCCTCTCTGGCCAAGTTCGACGCGGAGCACGGCCTCCTGAAACGCGACCTTGCCTCGGTCGACTTGCGGCTGCTCGACCGCATCACCGTGCGGCTGCGCGAGGAAGCCGACGCCTCACCGCCGGGTGCCGAGACCGCACAAGAGACGCCGACATCGAGCACCAAGACACAAGCCAAAGGCAAGACTTAGATAAAAGGGCAGGGGGATGGGATACACGACTACGATCAGGAGCAAGCGCCAGCGCGTTGTCGCTGCGCTTGATATTGGTACCAGCAAGATCTGCTGCCTGATCGCCAAGACCTCGCCTGCGCCCGATTGGTTCGAGGGCAAGGGTGATGCCGTCCAGTTCGAGGTCCTCGGCTGCGACCATAGCCGCGCCGAGGGCTTGAAGGCTGGCATGATCGCTCATCTCGACAGCGTCGAGCACTGCATCCGTCAAGCCGTCGATTCCGCCGAGCGCATGGCAGGCGTCACCGTCGAGGACGTGCACGTCGCCGTCACCAGCGGCCGCATCAAGAGCGAGAGCTTCTCCGCCAGTGTCGCGCTGCCGTCCGGAGCCGTGCGTGATGAGGACGTGATGCGTCTGCTCGCCGGCGGGCGCCAATATGCAGGCCGCGACAAGCGCACCGTGCTGCATGCCCTGCCGATGAGCTACCGCCTCGACGACAATGGCGGCATCAGCGAGCCGCACGGCATGTGCGGCGAGCGGCTCTCGGTCGATCTCCACACCGTCACCGCCGACGACGTGGCGATGCGCAACATCATGCTGTGCGTCGAGCGCTGCCATCTTGGCGTGGCGAGCCTGGTCGCGGCTCCTTATGCGAGCGCACTTTCCGTCATCACGCCGGACGAAGCCAAGCTCGGCGCGGCGCTGCTCGACTTCGGCAGCGGCACCACCACCCTTTCAGTCTTTGCCGACGGTCATTTCATTCATGCCGACGCCATTGCGCTCGGCGGCAATGCCCTCACCACCGACGTCGCCCGTACTCTGGCGGCTCCGATCGAGCATGCCGAGCGGCTGAAGACGTTGCATGGCAGCGCCTTTGCCACGCTCTCCGATGAGCGTGAGATCATCACCTACCCGTGCGTCGGCGGGATGGCGCAAGGGAGCTTGAACCAGATCACCAAGGCGCAGCTCGCCGTCATCATCCGTCCGCGCATCGAGGAGATCCTCGACCTGATGCGGCGGCGGCTCGCGGCAAGCGGCTTGGCCGCGGAGGTCACCCAGCATCTCGTGCTGACGGGTGGCGGCAGCCAGCTCACCGGCCTCTCGGAGCTGGCCGCGAACATGTTTGGGCGCCCGGTAAGGCTTGGTCGGCCGCGCGCCATGAACGGACTTCCGGCGGCCGCTGGCGCCCCCGATTTTGCGGCGGCAATCGGCCTCCTTCTGCATTGGTCGCGCGGCGACGACAGGCTGAGCACCCGCGCGGAACAGCGTTTCTTGCGTACCGGCACTGGCTACTTCGCCAGGGTCGGGGAGTGGATAAGGGACAACTTTTAGTCGGACGAGTGAGGCTCGGGGGGCGAGCGCATCGCGAACGACGCGCCGCTTAGGGAGCCGGAGCAAGGGCAATGAACGATCGGAAGGCCACCATGTCTATCAACCTCAGAGTTCCTGATCTGACCGAACTCAAGCCGCGCATCACCGTATTCGGTGTTGGCGGCGCCGGCGGCAACGCCGTCAACAACATGATCGAATGCGGTCTCAAGGGTGTGGAGTTCGTGGTCGCCAACACTGACGCACAGGCTTTGGCGAGCTCGAGCGCTGAACGCCGGATCCAGATGGGTGCCAACGTCACCGAAGGCCTTGGCGCTGGCTCAAAGCCCGAGGTGGGCGCTGCTGCAGCAGAGGAGGCGATGGCCGACATCAAGGCCCATCTCGTCGGCTGCCACATGGTGTTTATCACCGCCGGCATGGGTGGCGGCACTGGCACAGGTGCAGCTCCCGTGATCGCGCGCGCCCCACGTGAGGAGGGCATCCTCACCGTTGGCGTTGTCACCAAACCCTTCCAGTTC
>JBLMXO010000187.1:0-6412 GCA_050257815.1 Actinomycetota bacterium | reverse complement strand
CCCAGTATCCGGCCGCTCGGCTGCAAGTCGAGCTCGGCATCGGTCCCGACATCTCGGCGCTGCTCGATGCGGGCGAGCTCGATGTCGCCATCGTCGCCAGTGAGATCGGCGAGAGTGACGGCCTCCCTCTATGCCGCGAACCGCGGGTCTGGGCGGCAGGGCGGGCAATGCAGCTCGATCCAGAGACGCCGGCGCCGCTCGCGCTCTATCCTCCACACTGCCGCTGGCGGCGTCTTGCTTTGGAAGAGCTCGATCGCGCCGGCCGGGCGTGGACCGTTGTGCTGCAAAGCGCAGGCACCGCCGGCATTCTTGCGGCGCTCGACGCAGGGCTTGGGATCACCATCTTCCCCGAGCATGGCTTGCCGAGCACGCTGAAGCCGCTCGGCCAAGACGAGGCATTACCCAAGCTGCCCGATTTCGAGTTCGTGCTCAGGCGGAGCCGAAACTTGCCGCCGCTCGCCGATCATCTCGCCGAGATGATCGTCAACTTTTTCCAGCTCTCCAACGCGCTCAAGCCCGGCGGTGCCATCCGCTACCAGGAAGGCTCGGCGCTTCATTCCAGTCCAGTGTTAAAGGCGTAGCCGGCTAGTCACCGCATCCCGACCAATGCTCGTAGGTGGTCCAGGCCTCGTTATCGTGCTCGCGCGGCTTGCACGGCTTGAACGAGGCGACGGGCGGTGGATCGACAGGGGCGCCAACCGGGTTGACGCAGACGGCGTAACCCGTGACGGGATTCACTGCGGCTTCCAAGCATTTTGCCTGCTTCGCCCCCGCGTCTGCTGGTTGGGTTGCTTGGTCAGCGGCATAGGCTGCCGCAGAGAGCCCAAGCGCAAGGATCAAGACTGTGCCCAGTGTGCTGATATGCTTCACAACGTCCTCCTGCGAACTCTGCTGTTCGTCAAACGTTATAGGCTTGCCGTCTTAGGCATGACATCGAAGATGTCTCATCCTCGCGATAACGACCGCTCATGCAGCGTGGGTCGACTCCACGCCAGAGCAGGCTAAGATGGCTTTTCGCAGCTGTGGCGTGAGCCGCGTAGCAGAGGGGGCAGAGTTATGGACAATCCGTTGGTGAAGCAGGACCTGGTCGCGGCGATCATCGCGCTCCGCGAGGATGTCGAGCGGCAGCTCAAGGCGAACAAGTACTACATTGCGCTGCAGAAGCTCGACGAGCTTCTGGCGGCGATCCAACCGCTCGAGATCATAGAAGCTACGGCAGAGCCGGCCCCGGCTCAAGCCATCGCGGCACCTCGCGCCGAGGCGGCTCAAGCTCCAGAGGCGCGCGCCGAGACGCCCTCGGAGTATGCGGCCGAGGAGGTTAAGGTGTTCCATGGCGTGGTGCAGGAGCAGGTCGGAGACCCGAGTTGGGCGCCGCACGAGGCAATACCCTCTTAGGGCTCGAATTCTCCTAGGCCTTAACCGGCACCACAGATTCCGATTTGACTCTGCTCGCCGGGCGCGCTTCGTTGCGCCCGGAATCACGGATTTTTGCACGAGGAGCACGCTTTGACTTCCGTCGAAACCTTGGGGGGCCGCGCCCAGGCCCCGTCTCCCGACCTCATTCCACTTCTCGACCAGGCCGCAGCGGCGGCGAAGAGATTGCGCGAGGTGGCTGTCGAGGCGGTTGCAGGGCTGGTGTCGCGGGGCGGCCAGATCGATGGCGCCGCGCTCGAGCGCGAGCAGCGCGCGGCGCATGGCCTTGCCTGGGCTGCGACCTATGTCGCAGCGATCGAGCAGCTTGCGAGCTATGCGAAGCGCATGCAGAGTGAGGGCCGTTTCGGCGAGACGGAACGGCTACTCGCCCAGATCGGCGCCGCCGAATATCTGTCCCAGCTCTTTGGCGGAGTGATGATGAGCCAGGGGGAGATCGTTCGCCTGCACGAGCTCGGCGTGGAGGAGGGCGATCTCCTCAGCTTCTTGACGCCAGCGGTCAGGACGATCATCCAGACGACGACTCCCGAGACGCGCGCCCGCGTGGTCGAGTTGATCAAGCAGGCGCAAGGTGCCGCGGCGGCGAATTACGGCGATCCCGGACTCGAGGAGACCTACGAAGACATTCGCAACGAGATGCGCCGCTTCTCGCAAGGCCAAGTCGTGCCGCATGCGCAGGAGTGGCACCTCAAGGACGAATATATTCCGCTGCTGCTCATCTCCCAGATGTCAGAGCTCGGCGTGTTCGCGCTGACGCTGCCCGAGGCGTATGGCGGCCTTGGTCTCGGCAAGGAGGCCATGTGCGTCGTCTCGGAGGAGCTGTCCCGCGGCTATATCGGCGTCGGCTCGCTCGGCACACGCTCGGAGATCGCCGAGGAACTGATCCTGAACGGCGGCACCGACGCGCAGAAAGAGGAGTGGCTGCCGCGGATCGCGAGCGGAGAGATCCTACCGACGGCGGTGTTCACCGAGCCCAACACGGGCTCCGACCTCGCCGCGCTCACCACCCGCGCGGTGAGGGACGGCGACGTCTATCGCATCACCGGGCAGAAGACCTGGATCACCCATGCCGCCCGCGCCGACCTGATGACTGTGCTCGCGCGCACCAATCCGAACGAGAAGGGCTATCGCGGGCTCTCGATGTTCTTGGCGCCGAAGCCGCGTGGCACCGACGACAATCCATTTCCAGCGGAAGGCATGACTGGGGGCGAAATCGAGGTGCTCGGCTATCGCGGCATGAAGGAGTTCGACATCTCCTTCGACGGCTTCGCCGTTCCCGCAGCCAATCTTCTCGGCGGCGTCGAGGGCCAGGGCTTCAAGCAGCTGATGCAGACCTTCGAGGCGGCGCGCATCCAGACTGCGGCGCGGGCGATCGGCGTCGCTCAATCGGCGCTCGACCTCGGCCTTCGTTACGGTATGGAACGCATCCAGTTCGGCAAGCCGATCATCTCCTTCCCGCGCGTCGCGGATAAGCTCGCGATGATGACGGCGGAGATCTTGCTCGCTCGCCAGCTCACCTATTTCGCCGCGCGCGAAAAGGACGCCGGGCGGCGCTGCGACCTCGAGGCCGGCATGGCCAAGCTGCTCGCCGCACGCGTCGCTTGGGCAGCAGCCGACAACGCGTTGCAAATCCACGGGGGCAACGGTTTTGCGCTCGAATATCCCGTGAGCCGGGTGCTGTGCGATGCGCGCATCCTCTCGATCTTCGAGGGGGCGGCCGAGATCCAGGCGCAGGTCATCGCCCGTCGCCTGCTCGAGGGTTGAGTGAAGCTGGTTGAATTTGGCTGAGAGATAAGCCGGTAGAAGCCGGCAGGACGAAGGAGGAAAATTTATGCGTGTGAATAGAATGGCCTTAGTGGCGTTTGCTGCGCTTGCGGCGTCGAGCAGCTCGGCCTTTGCCCTCGATGTGAACAAGCATATTGCGGCGCCGGCGCAGTTGCTCGTGGTGTGGTCGACGATCTCCGAGTTCTGCTCGATCGAGGACTGGCATCCCGCCGTCGCCGATTGCAAGGAGAGCAAGGAGGGCGATGACACGTTCCGCGTCCTGACGCTCAAGGACAATGGCGGCACGATCAAAGAAAAGCTCACGGGCTCTGACGACACGAGCTACAGCTATGAGATCGTCGAGAGCCCGCTGCCGGTTAAGAATTACTCGGCCAAGCTCTGGGTCGAGCCCGACGACCGCGATCCAGCCCGCACCGTGATCCATTGGGATGCGACCTTCGACGCCAACGGTAAAAGCGACGAGGAGGCAACGAAGGTCATCAGCGACATCTTCATGGCCGGGCTGAAGTCGATCAAGCAGAAGACCTTGCCACCCGAAGGTAGTGTTGGCGGCGATTAGACGTCGCATCCGCCCTGCTGATCAGGACCCTGAGAAAGAGCGAACCGCGCCCTCGACCTAGTTCTTCTTTTTGTTGGTGCTTTGCGTCGGCAGTTTCTGCATCTCAGGGGAGATGTCTCGCGGCGTGCACTTCGTCTCGTATTGTTTGCACGGGTAACCCGGCGCATCGATCCGCGCGACGCAGACTTGGCGGCAGTTGTAGCCGGGATTCAGAAGGCCGACACGCGTCACGAAGGCCTCGGGAGTGCTTGTGGTGACCGGCCATCGCGGCAGAGCGTAGGCCTCGGACAACGGGGCAACTGAGAGGAGCGCCAGGGCAACCGCGCGCATACACCGCATTTCGTTCCCTTTCATAAGCAAGGGCTGGCCAATAGGCCGGGCAAGCGCTTCCACAACACTATAGTCCCCCGGGCGGAGGCCGCAAATCTCCCATGGCTTCGATCCTCATCACCGGCTGCTCTTCGGGGATTGGGCTCGCTTGCGCGCGCGAAATGAAGCGGCGAGGCTGGCGCGTGTTCGCCACCGCGCGGAAGGCGGAGGACATCAAGCGTCTGCGTGAAGACGTGGGTGTCGAGAGCCTTTATCTCGATTACACCGAGCCGGCGTCGATTGCCGCGGCGGCGGATCAGGTGCTTACAGCGACGGAGGGGACGCTTACCGCGCTGTTTAACAATGGCGCTTATGGCCAACCGGGTGCGGTCGAGGACCTGAGGCCCGATGTGCTGCGTGCTCAGTTCGAGGCGAATGTGTTCGGCTGGCACGACCTCACCGTCAGGCTCATCCCGGCGATGCGTGCGCAAGGCGAGGGGCGCATCGTGTTCTGCTCCTCGGTGCTTGGGCTCGTGGTGGCACCTTATCGTGGCGCCTATTGCGCCTCGAAATTTGCTGTCGAGGCGCTCGCTGACGCGCTCCGCATCGAGCTCGCGGCCTCCGGCATCAAAGTGATCCTGGTCGAACCTGGGCCGATTTATTCACGCTTCGTCGAGCATGCGCTTGAGGCCTACCGGCTCAATATCGATCTCGAAGGCTCGCCCCACCGCGACGTCTATCGCGCGAGAATCGCGCGGCTCGAGGAGGGCGGCAGCCAGACTTTCAAGCTCGGGCCTGAGGCCGTCGCAGCTAAGCTCTTGCAGGCGCTTACGAACAGGCGGCCTAAGCCCCGCTATTACATCACCGTGCCCACCTATGCCGCGGTGCTGATGCGGCGCTTCCTGCCAACCCGCGTGCTGGACGCCATTGCCGCCAGCAACTAATGTTCGGCTCGGGGCGTTGATCCCACGCCCCAATGAGGAGATTTCGTTGGAACGCGTCGTTCACTACGCCATTCCCTTCGCGCTCGCGGCGGTCGCCATCGTTCTGCTCGCGGGTCTGTGGAACATGCTTCGCGGCGGCAACCCCAATCTCAGCCAAAAACTGATGCGTTGGCGCGTGGTGCTGCAGTTCATTGCCATCATCATCGTGATGACTGCCATCTATCTCGGCGGCAAATTTCCCATGTAACGAAGGCTTGACCGGCCTCAGCGCCAAGCTACGCTAAGCTGAAAGACGCGGGGCTAACCCTTTCGGGGCCTTGGTGGATTCTTTGCTTCGACGCAGACGCTCGCGAAAAGTCATCGACTTTTCAGGGCCTTGCGCCAGGCGGGTGGCGATGGTCGTCCTCAGTAAGATCTATACGCGCACTGGCGATGACGGCACGACCGCGCTCGGCTCGGGCCGCCGCGTGGCCAAATACGATCTTAGGGTAGAGGCCTACGGCACGCTCGACGAGACCAACGCCGCGATCGGCATCGCCAGGCTTTACACGCACGGCAGCAACCAGGCGCTCGACGCCATGCTCACGCGCATCCAGAACGACCTGTTCGATCTTGGCGCTGACCTCTGCTTTCCGGACGAGACCAAGGACGCGCGCGGGCGGCTGACCATCAGCGATACGCAGGTCGACCGGCTGGAACGCGAGATCGACGAGCTCAACAAAGAGCTCGAGCCGCTCAGGTCTTTCGTCCTGCCTGGAGGCTCTCCTGCCTCGAGCCATCTCCACCTTGCGCGCACCATCTCGCGCCGTGCCGAGCGCTTGATCGTGGCGCTCGCCGCGCGCCCTGGCGAGCCGGTGAGCGAGGCCGCGCTTCGCTACGTCAATCGCCTCTCCGATTTCCTGTTCGTCGCCGCACGCTACGCCAACGACAAGGGCAAGTCCGACGTGACGTGGGTGCCGGGCAAGAACCGGTAACGAGGGATCAGTGTGTCGCCGTGTTCATTCCTCTGCACGACACGAATCCCCTCAAGCGCATCCACTTCCAATACGTGACGGTGGCGCTGATCGTCATCAACGTCGCCGTCTACACCATCTTCGAGACGGGCTGGTTCTTTCCCCTCGATGACGAGAACACTGCGGCGTTCGCCGTCATCCCCGCCAAGCTGATGGCAGGCGGCCCGCAATCAGGCTCGATCTTCGCCACCGGCGCCTTTCCCATCCCCGAGCGCTTTACCCTCATCAGCTACATGTTCATCCATGGCAGCTGGATCCACCTCATCGGCAACATGCTGTTCCTGTGGGTGTTCGGCGACAATATCGAGGACGCGATGGGCCATCTCCGCTTCATCATGTTCTATCTGATGTGCGGAATCTTCGCCGCGGTG
>JBLMXO010000186.1:0-11163 GCA_050257815.1 Actinomycetota bacterium | reverse complement strand
CGAGAAGCTCGGTGAAATCAATGTTGGGCGCGCGTTGGTTGATGATGATGCCCATGGCGCCGTCGGCCGAGTGTGCGCACATATAGATCACCGAGCGCGCGAAGCGCGGGTCTCCCATCGCCGGCATGGCGATGAGCAACTGGCCGTCGAGGTAACCTTCGCGTTGCGGCTTCTGTGCGCTCCGGGCGGGCATGAGATTAGACTACATCAGTTCCGCCGCTTGGGAAGAGGCCACGCGGAATTAAGGCGGCGCGAAGCATATTCGCCGCAACCGTTCTCACAAAAGAGTGAGACTTTGCCGCGGCGCCGATGGTCGCGCCAACGCGGTCCTGACGCTAGAGTTGCGCCTCCCGCCTAAAGTTCTCGGAAAGCATGTCCACATCTTCTCGTTCTCCTCTCTCCTTCGTGCCCTCGCTCTTGCTCGCGCTTGGCGCTTTCTTGTGCATCGTCTCGCCGCATGCTGCCTTTGCTGTGACCGCGGGCGAATCGGCTTGGGTTCCGTCCAACGACTCCAAAGTGCGACTCGTCTCCGGCACTCCCGATATCGGAGGCAAGCCGACTCTTGCCATGGGGGTGCAACTCCGCATGGATTCGGGTTGGAAGACTTATTGGCGGAACCCCGGCGACTCCGGTGTTCCCCCGAGCTTCGACTTCAAAGGCTCTAAAAATCTCAAACAGGCTGAGCTGCTTTATCCTGCGCCACATCGCATCGCCGACGCGAACGGGACTGCGATCGGCTATGACGACGAGGTAATCTTTCCCGTCAAGATCACGCCCGAGCACGAAGGCCAGCCGATCGAGATCAAGCTCGCCTTCGAATATGGCCTATGCAAGGATCTCTGCATCCCCAACAACGTGAACCTCGAGCTGACCATTCCGCCCGATCAAGGGAAGGGCGACGCAATGCTGCTCGAGACTGCGTTCGCGCTGACGCCGAAGGAAGCCGCACCCGGACTCCTACCCGCGGTGGAAAAGATAACGGCCGATCTTGATGCGCCGAAGCCAGAGATCACGATCGATGCCGTCTTTCCGAAGGGGGCGCGCGGCAGCGATCTCTTCATCAATGGCGAGGAGACCTATGTGCCAGTGCCGAGGCCCGAAGGACCACTTACCGACGGCAAGCAGCGCTTCATCGTGAACTTCGGCTCTTCGTCTGAAGCGGCCGCGCTCAAAGGGAAGACAGTGACGCTCACCCTTGTCTCCGACTTGGGCTCGACCGAAACCGCCTGGACGGCGAAATAAGGCGAGGTTGGCCGGGCCAGGCTGAACCGCTATGGTGCGCGCGCCGCGTCGTACTTGGAGGAGAGCACCGATGAGCATCACCAAAGGAGACAGTCTGCCCGAGGCAACCTTTAGGACTATGACTCCTGAGGGCATCAAGACCCTGACCACCAAGGACATATTCGCCGGGAAGAAGGTCGTCCTGTTCGCCGTGCCTGGCGCCTTCACCCCGACCTGTCATCTGAAGCATCTCCCCGGCTTCATCGAGAGTGCTGATCATTTCAAGAAGGAAGGCATCGACACTATCGCCTGCGTAGCGGTGAACGATCCCTTCGTGATGGCCGCTTGGGAGGATAAGTCAGGCGGCAAGGGCAAGGTGCTGTTCTTGTCAGACGGCAATGCCGAATTCACCAAGATGATCGGCATGGGCTTCGATGGCAGCGGGGTCGGTCTCGGTACGCGCTCCAAGCGCTACGCCATGTTCGTCGATGACGGAGTGGTGAAGGTTCTCGATATCGAGGATTCTCCCGGCGTGTGCGACATCACCGGCGCCTCGCATCTCCTCGAGCAGATTTAGCTCTCAATCTCCATCGTTGGCCTTGCGGCGCCCAGGCATGAAGGGTGCCATGCCTTGGCGTGCGAGCTCATCAGCACGCTCGTTGTCGTCATGGCCGTGATGGCCCTTGACCCAATGCCAGCGAATGTCATGCCGGTTCGCTGCTTTATCCAGCTCTTCCCACAGCTCGGCGTTCTTCACCGCCTTCCTGTCTGCGGTGCGCCAGCCATTTTTTTTCCAGCCCTTGATCCACCCGGTGATGCCGCCGCGGAGATAGTTTGAGTCGGTATAGAGGTCGACGTCCGATGGTCCTTTCAGTGCTTCTAGCGCTTTGATCGCCGCCGTGAGCTCCATGCGATTGTTGGTCGTCATCGGCTCGCCGCCCGACAACTCCTTGCGATGCTCACCCGATTGAAGGATCGCGCCCCAGCCACCCGGGCCCGGATTGCCGGAGCAAGCGCCGTCGGTATGGATGATCACCTTGGGCTTCGCCATGCTCAGTGCTTCCCGAGCCCGTAGTCACGGCAGGACGTGACGCGCTGATGGAATCGCAGCTTGCGCAGATATTCGTTCGGGTCCTTGAAGCGCACCAGCGCATTTTCGTCGGTATTCAGCCAGTCATAGCTGCGCGTCAGAAGGAAGCGGAACGCGGCACCGCGTGCGAGGGTGGGCAGCCACTTCAGCTCGACCTCGCTCAAAGGCCGCACGCCTTCATAGGCTTGCAGCATCGCCCGCGCCTTGGTGACGTTGAAGCTTCCGTCTGGCTCGAAGCACCAGGCATTCAGGCAGACCGCGACGTCATAGGCGAGGGCATCGTTGCAGGCGAAATAGAAATCGATCAGCCCCGACACCTTGTCCCCGAGGAAGAACACGTTGTCGGGGAAGAGGTCGGCGTGAATCACTCCTTGCGGCAAGTCGGTGGGCCAGTGCGTTTCGAGATAAGCGAGCTCTTTCGCAAGCTCGGCCGCAAGGCCTGGTATCACCTCGTCCGCGCTCGCGCCGATCGACTGGACGAGCGAGCGCCAGCCCGGCAGCGACAGGTCATTCTCCCTGAACATCGGAAAATCGGCGCCGGCGAGATGGAAATGGGCGAGCGCATCGCCAAGCGCGTGGCAATGATCGATATTGGGGCGCCGCACCCATAATCCCTCAAGGAAGGTGATGAGCACGGCAGGGCGGCTCGCGAGTTCTTTCAGCGTGCGCCCCGAGCGATCCTTGACCGGTAGCGGGCAGGATATTCCGCGTGCCACGAGATGCTGCATCAGCCCGAGGAAATAGGGCAGGTCCTCGAGCCGCACGCGCTTCTCATAGAGCGTGAGGATATAGCGCCCGCTCTCGGTGTGGACGAGATAGTTCGAGTTCTCTACGCCCTCCGCAATGCCTTTGAACGACGTCAGTGCCCCGATGGCATAGCTTGCGATGAAGTCTTCGAGCTCCTCGTCAGAGACGTCGGTATAGACGGCCATCTACAGCGCCGGCGCCTCTCTGAGCTCACGCGGGAGCTTGAAGGCGATGTCTTCTTCCGCCGTGGTGACGGTCTCGATCCTCGTCTTGAAGCGCGCCCTGAAGGCATCGATGATTTCATCGACTAAGATCTGTGGCGCTGACGCGCCGGCAGTTAGTCCAAGGCTCTTGATCCCGTTGAAGGTATTCCACTCGATGGCATCGGCGCGCTCGATCAACACGGCATGTGGACAGCCGGCACGTTCGGCGACCTCGACGAGACGAAGCGAGTTCGAGCTCGTCGGCGAGCCGACCACGATCATGCGCTCGCAAGCAGGCGCGATCCGTTTCACCGCGTCCTGGCGATTCGTCGTGGCGTAGCAGATATCGTCCCTGGGCGGGGTGATGAGATTGGGGAAGCGCTCTTTCAGCACAGCCACGAGCTCGCGCGTGTCGTCGACCGAGAGGGTCGTCTGAGTCAGTACTGCAAGCCGGTCGGCGTCTCGGGGGGTGAAGGCGCGCGCATCCTCGATAGTCTCGATCAGATGCACCGCCCCTCGCGGCAACTGGCCCATCGTGCCCACCACCTCGGGGTGGCCAGCATGCCCGATCAGAAGGATCTCACGACCCTCGGCGAATTGCCGATCCGCCTCGATATGAACTTTGGCGACCAGGGGGCAGGTGGCATCGAGCACGAACATGCGTCGGCGCGAAGCAGTCTCTGGCACTGCCTTCGGCACGCCGTGGGCCGAGAAGATGATCGGTGCGTCAGTCTCGGGAATCTCGTCGAGTTCCTCGACGAAGATCGCGCCCTTGGCCTTAAGATCCTCGACCACGGTGC
The DNA here is from genome assembly GCA_050257815.1 of Actinomycetota bacterium. Taxonomy (GTDB): domain Bacteria; phylum Pseudomonadota; class Alphaproteobacteria; order Rhizobiales; family Methyloligellaceae; genus Methyloceanibacter. The sequence continues at coordinate 7,102 of JBLMXO010000186.1, read as the reverse complement.
GGTTATGGACGATGGCATGGCGCACATAGACCGGCGCGCCATACCTCTCGAGCGCGAGCTCGACGATCTGGATGGCCCGGTCAACGCCCGCGCAAAAGCCCCTCGGGGCGGCGAGATAGATGGTGAGTTCGGGCGGTTTTGGCGCCTGCCCGTTCGATTGCGGCATGCTCGTCATTTTTGTGCCAGGGAAAGGGTTAAGCGTGTCAAAGGCGCGTCAAGTCGGACCTTGTGGCGCTTACCGAGTACGGATAGGTTTGCGCCCATTGCTGGAGACCGGCAGCTCGCGACAGAGTTCATAATAAGCCGAGCCCGGGCATATCAGGCAGGGATGCCTGGCATGTCAAGCCAAGGACGGGGTGAGTTGAGGCGTTCCAACGCACTTTGCCGACGCCGCATATGCCGGGTCGTAGGGCTGCTCTTGGCGCCCTTCATCCTTTCCGGCTGCGCCGTCTCCAAGTTTTCCAACCCCTTCAGTGCGGGGAGCCCCGATACTTCCGCCTCTGCCGTGACCGCCGACAAGCTGCTCGAGACGGCGAAGGCCGATTCCGGCACGGACCTGCCCGGTGGCTATAGCGCGCATTGCCCGCAAGTCGTGGCGTGGCCGGCCGACCGGCTCTTAACCATCTACCAGCCAGGCCATGTGGGCGATAACCTCGCCGTGCTGCATCGAGGTGAGATCACCAAGATGGCGCGCGAGTGCCAGATCTATTCCGACCGCGTGGTGGTCCGTTATGGCTTCGCCGGGCGCGTGCTGCTCGGACCTAAGGGAACTCCCGGCGTTGTGACGCTCCCGGTCAGCATCCGCGTTGCCGGTGCCGAGCAGAAGACGCTCGCCACCGATAAGATGACAATCTCGGCCACCGTGCCCGCGAACGACCCTGCCGGTTATTTCTCGATGGTGCGGGAGATTGCCTTCCCCATCCAGGTCGGCACGCGACCCGAGGACTATAAGGTCTTCGTCGCCTTCGATCGTACTCAGCCCGGCGCCGGCTAGTGGCGTTTCAAGCTTGCCGAGTTGCATCCTGAGCCTTGGCACGCACCGCTCGTCCCCGCCTCGCCCCGCTGTTATCACTTTAACGCCAAAAAATTGGACCGTGATGTTGCTAGCGTTTCACGCCGGGTCCAGGCAGCGTCTTGCATCCGGATGCGACAATAAATTCGGCGCGACGGAGGAACCTCGGCGAGTTGCTCCGGGTTGAGCGCTAAGAGGGATTTGCAGCATTGGCGAGCGCCATCGCTCTTTTGAGCGGAGCCGCTGTTGTCTCGCATCGCTGCCGTCCCCCTGCCTTCTAGTCGCGTCGCGTGACAATTGAATAGATCAGACGATGCGAATGCGGGGGAGCCATTCGCCGAGGGAGGGGCCGTTTAGGCCGGCGAATCTTATGGCGCAAATCAACATCGCCTCGCGTGGCGAAAGAGCCGGGGCTCAGCGCCCCACGGGAGACAAGGTCAACGGCCAACACGCCGGACCGATGCAGCCATCCGTGCAACGCACCTCACGCCCTCCCGAGGCGAAGTCTTCACGCCGCGCCGAGACCCCTAAGCTCATATCACGCACCACTCGCTTCAATGTGCCAGCGCCCGACGCCGTGGCTCCTTCGCCACTTGGGCAAGCCATTTGGCTTCGCCCACTCCTCGTCGGGCTCCTTCTCGTTGCACTGGTGCCGAATATCACACTCGCAATCGTGCTCTGGCTCGGGTTGATCGATCCGCCATGGTCGCGGCGTGAGATGCCGCCTCCGCCGGCGCCGCCCGTTCAAGCGACAGCCCCGTCTCCCGTGCTCACCGCTCCCCCCGTGCTTGAAGCCACGGCAGGAGAAACGATCAAATTTCCAATCGCACTCGATAACACTGATGGCGTTCCGGCCCGCAGCATCGTCGCCATACAGGGATTGCCGCCCGGCAGCACTCTGTCGGACGGACGCCCTTATGGAGACGAGTGGAATCTGAAATCCGACCAAATTGGGGACTTGCACCTCACCTTGCCGTCTAACGTGCATGGCGAGATGCAGATCGCCATCAGCTTGATTGCAGCAAATGACACGGTCATTACCGATACCGAGACGGTGCTCCGAGTGAATCCGGCTCCCGGCGAACCTGCGGCTCAAAATGCGGCCTCACAGCCTGCCGCGGACAATGCCGGACAGCAACAGGCGAGCGCGACGGTGCAGCCCGTTGAAAATGACGGTGCGACGGCGTCTGCCGACGTGGCTCCCTCCGAGCAGACGTCAGCCATTCCTTCGACCGCAGCCCCGCAGACGCCTAAGGCGCCCGCACCCGGTGCGACCGACGCAAGCCCGGCGGAGTTTGTGCAGCCTTCCGTCTACGTCAATTTGCGCGAAGGACCGTCTTCGTCGTCGCGCGTCATCGGCGTGATTGCCAAAGGCGTCAAGGTTCCAGTACTCGACCGTAAGCGTGGTTGGGTGCAGGTGAGCAACCCGGCGACGTCGGAGAAGGGCTGGATTTACGGCGGATATGTCGGCGAAGGCAGGCACGTGCGTTCGCGCAAGAAAGCCGATGCCGCGCCCGAGCAGAAATCGGACTCATCGTCGTCTTTCTGGAACTGGTTGACCCAGTAGCGAACGAGCTCAGCGTCAGTTGAGCTTGGTCTTGAGCGCGTCGATGCCTTGCGTGACGAGCTTGTCTGTCGTCTCAGGCGTGAGCTTGGCTGCGATCACGCTCTGCGCTGCAGCGATCGCGGCATCCGCCGCGGCCACGCGCACCTCGCGCAACGCCTCTGCCTCGGCACGCGCGATCTTATCCTCGGCGAGCTTCATCCGCCGCTCGAAATGCTCGGCCATCGAGCGGCGCGTCTCCTCGGCCAGCTCCCCGGCCTCCTTCTTGGCGAGGCTGATGATGGCCTCAACCTCCTTGGCCGCGTCGCCGGATTTTCGCTTGTAATCGGCAAGTACTTTCTCGGCCTCTTCGCGCAGGTGCTTGGCTTCCTCGAGCTCCTTGGCGATCGTTGCCGCCCGCGCATCGAGAACCGCGGCGAGCTTCTTGTGCACGCCGAGATAGATGATGAGGCCGAGAAAGAGGAAGAAGGATATGCCGACCCAGAATTCCGGCTCGAAGAGGAACTCCATGGCTCAGCCTTTCCGCGCGGCTTCGACCGCCTTCTCAATCTCGCCCTTAGCAGGAGCGCTGCCGGTCAGCTGGCGTACGATGTCGGAAGCGACGTCGGTTGCCACCGCGTTGACGTCCTTCATCGCCGAAGCCTTGGCGGCGGCGATGCGCGCCTCGGCCTCAGTGCCCTTCTTGGCGAGCTCCCGCTCGAGCTTATTGCGCTCCCAGGCAATCTCTTCCTTGAGCTTGACGCGGCCGGCGTCGATGATCGCGTGCGCCTTCTGCTTCGCCTCGGCGAGCGCCTGCTCGTAGGCAGCGATCGCCTCCTCGGTCTGGCGCCTGAGCTTATCGGCCTGCGCGAGATCGTTGGCGATATGGGCGGCGCGTGCGTCGATCACGCCGCCGATCTGCGGTAGCACCACCTTCACCATCAGCAGATAGAGGATGCCGAAGGTAATGATGAGCCAGATGATCTGCGGCGCCCAGTCGAGCGGATTGAGTTGCGGCATGGCCCTCGCGCGGTCGTGGGAGACCGCGTCCCGAACTGTCCTAGAACACGAACAGGATGATGAGCGCCACCACGAGACCGAACAGGCCGGTGGCCTCGGCGAGGGCGAAGCCAAGTAGGAGGTTGGCAAACTGGCTCGGCGCAGCCGAGGGGTTGCGCAACGCGCCCTGCAGATAGTTGCCGAAGATCGTACCGATGCCGACACCGGCGCCGACAAGCGCGATCGAGGCGAGACCCGCGCCGATCAATTTTGCTGCTGATGGATCCATTTCACTCTCCCTTGCGACTGAATATTGGCTGGTCGTGACGTTAGTGATGCATGTGCAGCGCATCATTGAGATAGATGCACGTGAGGATGGCGAAGACATAGGCCTGGAGGAACGCGACCAGGATCTCAAGTCCCGTGAACGCGACCATGAAAGCGAGCGGCGCCCAGCCGCCGAGCAGCCCGAGCGCCACGACGAAGGCGCCAAACACTTTCAGCATGGTGTGACCCGCCATCATATTGGCGAACAACCGGACCGACAGCGAGAGCGGGCGTGTGAGATATGAGATGACCTCGATCACCACGAGGAGCGGCAGCATGAAGATGGGAACGCCTTCGGGGACGAAGAATTTCAGGAAATGTGCGCCGTGCTTACAGAAGCCGATCGCGGTCACGCCAAGGAAGATGAAGCCGGCGAGCGCGAAGGTGACGATGATGTGGCTCGTCACCGTGAAGGAATAGGGCACCATGCCAAGCATGTTCAGCGTGAGCACGAACATGAACAACGTGAAGACGAAGGGGAAGTATTTCATGCCGTCGGTGCCGACATTGTCGCGCACCATGTTGGCGACGAACGAATATGAGAGCTCGGCCACGGATTGAAGCCGAGTCGGCACAAGGGCGCGGCCGCGCATGGCGTAAAGGGTGAAGAGGGTAATGATCGAGGCGGCAATCACCATGAACAGGGCTGAGTTGGTAAAAGACGCATCGAATCCGAACAGCTCGAAGGGGATGATGCGCTTGATCTCAAACTGATGCATGGGGCTCGGGATGCCGCCCGCGCCCGTCGCCGCGCCATGCTCCGTTCCTTCAGCGGCATATGCTTCGAACACGAAACGCCCCTAATCCTCGTCGTCCAAATCTTCCGGCAGGTCCTCACCCGCCGGAGGCGTCTTGGCCTGCATGGCCTTGGCCGCCCTGATCACGTTCACGATGCCGGCGGCGGCGCCGAGCACCAGAAATACCACCATCAGGAACGGCGCCGATCCCAACCAGCGGTCAAGCGCCCAGCCGATGAACGCACCGACAGCCACACCCGCGACCAGCTCGACCCCTAACCGGAGCGCGTAACTAAGAGCCTCGCCGCGTGCCTTGGGATCGGTCTCAGGCGGCGGCTCATGCCGCGCCTTGACCTCCGCGAGGCGCTCTCCAAGCGTGTCGAGCCGCCGGCGAATGCCGTCTTGGTCACGGTCGTCCTGTTGGCGACCGGACATCTTGTCGGCTCCGGCCATTGGCGCTGCTCAATATCCGGGAGAGCTCTCGGGACCGGCTGGTCCTTCAGCTTGGCGCGCACTTTAGTGGGGGATTTCGCCCTGTCAAGGAAGTCCGGGCGTCCGGAATTCCATGCTTCGAGCCTCAGGACTGATCTCTGTCAATATCGCTCGGTCGGCCCATTCACTTGCCTGATTTTACGACCGGTTCGCTCGACCAAGCTCAGTGAGAGAGGGATCAAGTCGGCATCGTTCGAACTCGGTCTGTAATCAGCGAGGCGGACTATGCGATTCCTGTTTTGTTCGGTTTTCAGCAGGCTTGTACGCGCCGCGACCATTGAAGCTGCGACGTTTTTTCTGGAACCCATGACAAACCAGTGACTGTTTAATGACAGAGCGGCTCCTACTAACCGGGTTCCGCTCAGTCACCATTCCACGAATGGAGGCCAACATGACCAGAATCATCGCCGCGGCGATACTCGCCGCCATGATCTCGACCGTCTCTGGAGCGGTCTACGCTGGAGGCATCACCGACTGCTCGAAGCAATCGACCTATCAGGGCGACCGGCCCTGGTGCATCGATGGCCCCGGCAGCTCAGCGCATGCAGGCGGCTAATAGCAATTGTCCTGACGCGACCCGAGCTAGCTCGCGTCGCGTAGGCGCTCAGCCGTCTCAAGATCGACCGACACGAGCTGGCTCACCCCCCGCTCGGCCATGGTCACGCCGAACAGTCGGCTCATGCGTGCCATGGTCAGCGGGTGATGGGTGATGATGAGGAAGCGTGTATCGGTCGAACGCGCCATCTCCTCCATCAACAGGCAAAAACGATCGACGTTGGCGTCGTCGAGCGGCGCGTCGACCTCATCGAGCACGCAAATCGGCGAGGGGTTGGTCAGGAACACGGCGAAGATAAGGGCAAGTGCCGTGAGCGCCTTCTCGCCGCCCGAGAGCAGCGTCAGAGTCTGCGGCCGCTTGCCCGGCGGACAGGCGAATATCTCGAGCCCCGATTCGAGCGGATCGTCCGACTCCACGAGCTTGAGTTCGGCAGAACCGCCGCCGAACAGCGTCTTGAACAGACGCTGGAAATGCCCGTTCACGGTGTCGAAGGCCTCGAGCAGGCGCTTCCTGCCTTCGCGGTTCAGGTTGGAGATGCCCTGGCGCAATCTGACAATCGCCTCTTCGACGTCGGCCTTCTCGCGCTCCATCTCTTCGAGCTTGGCTGACAGCTCGGCTTCTTCCTCCTCGGCCCTGAGATTGACGCCGCCAAGCCGTTCGCGGTCGGCCTTGAGCTTGGTGAGCCGTGCCTCGACCTCGGTCAGGGGAGGAATAGGCGCATTCGGCTTGAGCGCCGCGAGCGGTAGACAGGCCTCAGGCGTGCAGTCGAGCTGCTCGCGGATCGTATGAGCGCATTCGGCACGGCGCTCGCGAGCGGATTCAAGCCGCGCTTCGGCGCGCGCCCGGTTCTCGCGCGCCGCTGACAGCCGCTCCTGCACCTCGCGCAGAGCCTTCTCGAGCCGCTTCAAATTGGTCTCAGCGAGAGCGAGATCGTCGGCCGCTTTGCTTCGCTCGCGCTCGGCTTGCGCGATCGCGTCGAGCAGCTTCGAGCGCCGCTGTTCGATCTCGGCAGGAAGGTTGGCGAGCGCGGCGAGATCGTTGCTAGTCTCTTCCTCTCGAGCTCTGAGCGTCGCGATCTGCTCGCGGGCATTGGCAATGCGCTTCTGCCACAGCGATTCTTCGGCGCCGATCGCTTGCAGACGCTCCTGTCTTAAAGTCACTTCGCGCTCGAATCCTTCGAGCGCCGCTTCCGCGCGGGCGTGCACCGTGCGCTGGTCGACGGCAGATGCCTTGGCATTGGCGACCGCCTCTTCCAGCGTCGTGAGCGACACGAGCTCGGCTAACACGCTATCGGCGCGTGCACTTTGCTCATCCGTCTCTTGCAGCGCTTCGCGCGTGCGATTGAGCGCCTCGGCAAGAGCGCCGAGCCGCTTGCTGTTCGCTTGCATCTCGTGCTCGGCGGAGGCGATCGCATCGCGGGTCCGGCCAAGCTCACC
>JBLMXO010000185.1:0-5975 GCA_050257815.1 Actinomycetota bacterium | reverse complement strand
CTACAGTCTGGAAGAGATCGAATTCCAGATTCGCGACAGCGGCGCCAAGCTCATGGTGACGCTTGATCTTGAGCTCACTTATGCGAAGATCGCGGCATTGCTTCAGCGGGGCGCGCTTGATAGCGCGGTTGTCGTGAGCTTCACCTCGCTCTTGCCCACGTTAAAATCGGTGGGATTCAGGCTCACGCAGAGGGCCAAGCTCGCAGCAGTCGACGGAACCCGCGCTAGCGGCAAGGTCGTGCTGGCGCAAGACCTACTTAATAATGATGGCCGCTACGAGAGGCCTTCCATCACCCCGGAGTCTATCGCCGTGCTGCAATATACCGGCGGCACGACGGGAACACCCAAAGGGGCGATGCTCTCCCACGCCAATCTCTCGATCAATGTTGTGCAGGTGAAAGCCTGGCAGAACTCGATCGCCACGGACGGCGATCGCATCCTCGGCGTGCTGCCGCTCTTTCACGTCTTCGCCATGACTGCGGTGATGAATTTCGGCATCAGCCATGGGCTTGAGATCATCCTTCTCCCCAAGTTCGAACTGATCCCGACGCTCAAGCTGATCGCCAAGCTGCGTCCGGTGATGATGCCGGGTGTGCCGACGCTGTTCAACGCCATGCTGCGCCATCCACATCTCGCCAATTTCGACTTGAGCTCGCTCAAGTATTGCATTGCCGGAGGTGCTGCTCTGCCACCCGAAGTGAGGCGCGGCTTCGAGAAAATCTCAGGCGCGACGCTGGTCGAGGGTTACGGCCTAAGCGAGACCTCTCCCGTCGTCTCGTGCAATCCGCCAAAAGCGCCGCGTGAAGGATCGATCGGCCTGCCGCTGCCGGGGACCGAGATATCGATCCGCTCGCTCGATGATCCGCACATCGAGCTCAAGCAAGGCGAGACCGGAGAGATATGCATCGCAGGGCCACAGGTGATGACCGGATATTGGAACAAGCCGCAAGACACCGAGGACTGCTTTGTCGGCCGCTTCTTCCGCACCGGCGATGTCGGCTACATGGACGGGGACGGCTACGTGTTCATCGTTGATCGTATCAAGGACATGATCAACGCCTCGGGTTTCAAAGTCTATCCGCGGCGCATCGAGGATGCGCTCTACGAGCATCCGGCTGTCGCCGAGGCGACGGTGATCGGCATTCCCGATGCCTATCGCGGCGAAGCGCCAAAGGCCTTCGTCAAGCTTAAGGAGGGAAAGGACGCGACCGCCGCAGAGCTCATCCATTTCCTCAAGGACAAGCTCTCTAAGCTCGAGTTGCCGGCCGAGATCGAATTCCGCGACGAGCTGCCAAAAACGCTCGTCGGCAAGCTGTCGCGACGCGAGCTGCGCTCCGAGACGAAACACTGAGCGTGACCCGAAAATGCTCTCGCCGGCGCAAGGCCGGCGAGAGGTGAGAAAAATTCCAGTAAGAAGAGACTAGCGCAGCCAGGGGAAGATTGGCTGGCGCTCCCCGGACTCGATCTCCTGCTGTCGCCTCAGCTTCCGCATCTGACGGCGCGTAAGCGGGACCGGCTCGACGTCCGTCGCGTCTGCTTGGGCCGATTGCGTGTCAGCCTCGGCTTGAGCCGTGGTGCCATCCTCAGGCGCGGGCGCGGCCTGGCCGGCAGGCGAGGGCTGAGCAACTTTGGTCGCAGACTTGGACGCAATCACTTGCGACTTGGCCTTTGGCTTCGGCGACGGTACCGGCACGTCTTGATCGGCAGACGCTTGCGTCGTAGCCGACGACTGAGCCGCGGCGGGCGCCGTTGCGCTTTGCGTAGCCGGAGCTGCCGGCGCGGCGGTTTGCATCGAAGTCGCGTGCGGCGCGGTCTCGGCCGGGATGGGGCTCGTCATGCTGAACATGCTCGAGACGTTGTCGCCGGAATATTTTGCGGCAGTCTCAGACGTCATCGAAGCATTCAGGAAGCCATAGCCCTTCTGCGGGCCCTGTGCAGGCGCCGGCGATACCAGAGCAACGGGCTGCGACATGACCTGAGGCGCCGGTGCCGCGGAAGCGTCCACGACTGCCGGCGAAGCGCTCGGCTCCGCCGCGGCGGTCGCCTCGTTCGCAGGAGCGGGAGCAGCTTTCGTTTCGGCTGCGGGAGCCGATTGATCGACCGAAGCCTCGACCTTCGGTGCTGCGGCGGCAGAAGCTTCCTCAGCCTTGGCGGGGATGGCGGGAGTGGCAGCAGCAGTAGTTGCCGCAGCGGGAGCGCCGGCATCGGGCTTCGCAGAAGCCTCGATCTGCTGAGTGCCTTCCGGAGCCGTCGCGGGAACTGCGGCAGGCGGTGCCGAGGTCCTCAACCACTGCTTCTCGCCGCAAAGGAGCCAAGCCTTGCAGCCCCTGAGGGTGATCTGCGTGCGCGACACCATGGTGAGGGTCGCGGCGTAAGTATGGCCGTCCTCGGGATTATAGATCTTGCCGCTCCAGGTCGCCGGCGCGCTCGGCGCCAGGCCGGCGAAGAGGGTCAGGCCAACGATCGGACGGTCGCGCATCGAGGGGTCCTCGTTGCGGATGTCGTGCAGAGCCCTGCCCTTGCTGTCGTTGGGATCTTTCAGCCAGATGATCTTGGCGCAGAGCTGGGACTTGCCGGCGCCGCATTTGAACACCTGGATCTTCGACTCGCGCTCGGCGTCCGGCTTGTACCAATAACCGGTCGGATCAGCCGTGGCCGCATGTGACTGGCTGCAGGGAGCGAGTAAAGCAGCGGTCGCAAGTCCCATTGCCGCAGCGAACGCATGATGCCTCATAAGCACCTCCGTAATTAGCCTCGCCGATGGCGCTCCTTACGCCATGGCCGTTAGATGACTTGCCCCCTGTCCCGTGTTCACCTGTAGCGCGTATTTCCGCGCATTTTTATGATCTACGGCAAGTTCGCGCATTTCCTGGCTAGGTTTGTGCCTCCATCCCTTCCAGGATCGCAGCGACACCCATGCCGCCGGCCGTACACACCGAAATCAATCCCCTTCGACCACCTTCACTATGCAGCAGCTTGGCCAAAACTGCCAGAATTCTTGCACCGGTTGCGGCAAAAGGATGCCCGAAAGCTATTGAAGACCCCTTGACGTTCAGCTTGGTCCGGTCGATCGACCCGAGCGGCGCATCCCGTCCAAGCCTCTGTTGGCAGTATTCCTCTGACTCCCAAGCCTTCAACGTCGCCAGCACCTGGGCCGCAAAGGCCTCATGAATCTCGTAAAAGTCAAAATCCTGAAGCGCCAGACCGGCTTTAGCGAGCAATTCGCTCACGGCGATGGTCGGCGCCATCAGAAGCCCCTCACCTTGAACGAAATCTACGGCCGAAGTGCGGCCTAATGTCAAAAAGGCCTGAATCGGAATTCCGCGCTTTTTTGCCCAGTCCTCGGAGGACAGCAGCACGGTCGCGGCTCCGTCGGTCAACGGCGTCGAGTTGGCGGCCGTGATGGTGCCGGCGCCAAAGCGGTCGAAAACGGGCTTGAGTTCCGCCATTTTTTCCAAGGAGATGTCCTCCCGGATGTTGTTGTCGCGGAAAACGCCAGCGCAAGGGACGACAAGATCGTCCATGAAGCCTTCGTCATAGGCGGCTGCCGCCTTCTTGTGGCTCTCATAGGCAAGAAGGTCCTGGGCCTCGCGGGAGATGCCCCACTCCTTGGCCATCAGTTCGCAATGCTCGCCCATGCCCAGCCCGGTGCGCGGCTCCGAGGTCGAGGGCGGCAGTGGCGCAAGCTCGGCGGGGGTGAACCCCTTGAAAGGGCTGAGTTTCTGGCCGAAGCCCTTGGCGCGGGAGGCCTTGATCAGGCGTTGGGCGAATCGCCGCTGGAACACGATCGGAGCATCGCTCGTCGTGTCGGTGCCGAGCGCAATCCCCGAGTCGATCTGGCCGATGGCAATCTTGGCAGCAAGATTGAGCGCGCCGGCTAGGCTCGTGCCGCAGGCCTGCATCATGGTGATGCCGGGCGTCGTCGGTGCGAGCGCGCTTCCGATCACGGCCTCACGGGCCAGGTTCCAGTCCTTGGCATGGGTGACCACCGCGCCACCGACCACCTCATCGATATGGGCGCCGTGGAGCGCGAAGCGATCGACGAGACCGCCGAGCGCTGCGATCAACATGTCGAGATTGGAAAGCTCGGCATAGGCCGTGTGTGAACGGCAAAAGGGGATGCGGGATCCGCCGAGCACCGCAACACGCCTGATCGAACCGTCCGTCATCGCTCCCTCAGCAGCCCTTCATGTGTGCTTCAACGCCCCTCATCGGCCCTTCACCCATGCGGCAGCAATCGCCTATGCGGCAGCCGCAGTCGCGGCCTCCGCCGCCTTCTCTTTCCGTCGATAATGCAGCGGGCCGCCGCGGAACGGCGCGAAGCCCGTGCCGAAGATCACGCCGGCATCGACATGATCGGCGTCGGCGACCACGTGCTCGGCGAGCGCCCGCTCGGCCTCGTCCAGCATCGGCTGCACAAGCTCGCGGCCCAAGCGCTCGAGCTCGGCCTGATCATAAGTTGCCTCTTCGCGCTTAGGCTTGCCCTCCACCCAGAGATAGAACCCTTCGCCAGTCTTCTTGCCCAGCTTGCTCTGCTTGACGAGACTTGCGAGCACGTTGTCGGTCTCAGGCGCGAGATCGAGCTCGTGGCCGACGTGGTTGGCGATGTCGAGGCCGACAAGATCCATCAGCTCGAGCGGTCCCATCGGCATGCCGAATTTCATCGCCGCCTGGTCGATCTTTTCCCGCGGCTCGCCGAGCTGGTAGCGGCGGACCGCCTCCATGAGATAGGGCGCGAGCACGCGGTTCACGAGGAAACCCGCACCGTCCTTGACAATGAGCGGCAGCTTGGAGATGGCGGTGACGAAGCTGCAGGCTTTGCGCACCTCGTCTTCCCGCGTCTGCGCTCCACGCACGACCTCGACCAGAGGAAGTTGGGCCACGGGATTGAAGAAGTGGATTCCAACCAGTCGTCCGGGATCAGCAAGCGAGCGCGCGATATCCTCGAGCTTAAGTGATGACGTGTTGGTCGCGAGGACGGCGCCCGGTTTGATCTCCTTCTCGAGCTCGGCGAAGAGCTTCTGCTTGACATCGAGCCGCTCGACGATGGCCTCGATCACCACGTCGGCATGCTTCACATATTTGCCCTTGGGATCGGCGATGAGCCGCGCGACAGCGGCATCGATCGCGATCTTGCCACGGAGGCGGCGCTTGAACAGGCCCTTAGCACGGGCCAGCGCTTTGGCAATTTGCGCCTCGTCGAGATCCTGAAGGCTCGCCTGCATACCCTGCACGACGCACCAGGCGGCGATGTCACCGCCCATGGTTCCGGCGCCAATCACATGCACGCGGCGCGGCTTGAAACCGTCTTTGAGCGCATCGTCCTTCAGCATCTCCGAGAGCTTGAACACGCGGCGGAGATTGCGTGAGGTCTCGCTCGCCATCAGCGGCGTGAACATCTCAGTCTCGGCGATGCGCATGCTCTCTGGGTCGTCGCCGTAATGCTCGAACAGCTCGATCAGGCGGAAGGGAGCGGCGTAATGCTCCTCACGCACCTTGGCAGCGGTCTTCTCCCGCATCTGCTTCGCCAGCATCCCGCGAACGGGCTGCTTCAGCATGAGCTTCTTCCACCACGGTGCCCCCTTCGATGAGCGCTTGGAAAGCACTGCCTTGCGCGCCGCCCAACGGAGATTGTGGTGGGTGGGAACGAGCTGATCAACGAGGCCCATGGCCTTGGCGGCAGAAGGACGCAGCATCCTGCCGGTCAGCATGGCCGTCATGGCATCCATGGGGCCGCCGAGCTGAATTGAGCGCACCGTGCCGTTGAGCCCAGGGAAGATGCCGAGCTTCACCTCGGGGAAGCCGAGCCGCGTGCCCTCCTCGCGATCGGCGATACGCCAGTCGCAGGCGAGCGCCAGTTCGAAGCCGCCGCCCAGGCAATAGCCATGGATCGCGGCGACGACGGTGACGGGGAGCCGGTCGATGCGGTCGAACAGCTCGAGCGTCTGCTTGACCACATCCTTGATCTTCTCCTC
>JBLMXO010000184.1:0-4829 GCA_050257815.1 Actinomycetota bacterium | reverse complement strand
GATTTGGCGCCCACGCGAGCGGAAACGGTATGGCGATCGGCACAAGTGCCTTTGCCGCCGGCTCTGGTGATGTCGCAGTAGGGCAGGGCGCCAGCGTGGGGGCCGATAACGGCAGCGCCTTGGGCGCAGGGGCAACGGTCCTGGCAGGTCACACCAACTCGACCGCAATCGGTGCGGGCGCAACGACCACGCGCGCCGACCAGGTGATGATCGGAACGAGCAGTAACACCTACACGATGCCAGGCATCGCCTCGAGCGCGAGCAAAAAGGCGCAAGGGAAGCCAACGTACATTGTCACCTCGAACGCTGCGGGCGACCTTGCTGCCTACACGCCGTCGCAACTCGGCCTGACGTCTAGCACCGAGGTGAACGTTAAGATCAATGAGCTTGGCAATCGCGATAAGCAACTGACCGAAGGCATCGCCACGGTGGCAGCGCTGGCCCAGCCGATAATGCTTCCCGGACAGCATTTCGCGATGCGGGCGGGCTGGGGTGGCTATGACGATGCGAGTGCCGTCGGCTTCTCCGCTGCCGGCGTGTTGGCCAGCAACCTGTTGCGGGATGGCTATGGCACGCTCGTCGTCGATGGCGGTGTCGGAGTCGGCACCGACGAGGGTGAGGTCACCGGCCGTGCCGGCATGACCTTCGGCTGGTGAGCGGAACGCTCCTACCTAGACAAGCCTTGCGCGAACCCGTCATGATCAACCATGAGTCGCGTCACAGCTCTAACGGTCGCTCTCCTTGCTCTAACCTCGTTAGCCGCGTTGTCTTGCCTTCCGGCAGCGGCGGTCGCGCAGCAAGTGGCTATGCCGGACGCCGAGAAGATCGTCCTTCTCCTGCGCACCACGCTCCTCACCCTTAACGACGCCATTCAGACCGGCAATTTCACCGTTCTGCGCGACAAGGGCGCTCCAGGCTTTCGGGATGCAAATACGCCTGCGCGCCTTTCCCAGGCCTTCTCCGATCTCGCCTCGAAGGGTATCGATCTCTCCGCGGTGAGCGTCCTCAGCCCGCGATTGACCGAGGCGCCAGGAATTGATCAGCAAAAGGGCATGTTGCATCTCAAGGGCTACTTTCCTGGTCAGCCGGTGCAGATCAATTTCGAGATGCTATTTCAGGCCGTCAGCGGAAGGTGGCAGCTGTTCGGACTCTCGGTTCAACCCGGCACTGCGACGGTCCCACAACCGAAGCCGGTGAGCGCCATGATGACCTCGGTCAAGAAGAAGTAGGTTGAACCCTAAGGCGAGGAGGTCAGTCTGAAGCCCGTCCGCCCCCACAGCAGTCGCGCTGCCCGCCTCGTCACGGCCATGGTGCGGCCGATCTGGCGCATGCGCCGCGGCATGACGCTCGGTGCGCAAGGGGCAGTGATCGACAATGAGGACCGCGTGCTCCTTGTGCGCCACGGCTACCGGCCGGGCTGGTGGTTCCCAGGGGGCGGTGTGGAATGGGGCGAGACGATCGAGATGGCGCTCGCCCGCGAACTCGAAGAGGAGGTTGGCGTGAGCCTGACCGGGCCTCCAGCGCTACATGGCATCTTCTCCAACAATGCGAGCTTCCCCGGCGATCATATCGCCGTGTTCGTGGTGCGGGAGTGGAAGCGGCCGGTCGAATTTTGGAAGCGCGGCGAGATCGCGGAAGCAGGCATGTTCACCCGTAATGATCTGCCCGAGCACACCGACCCCGGCACGCGCAGGCGGATCACTGAGATCTTCGATGGGGCGCCACTCAACCCGCTATGGTGAAGCCTACGGGCATTGGGCAAGGCGCTTCACGATCTTGGCAACGTGATGGCCCTGGAAGCTCGCCAAGTTGAGTTCCTTTTGCGAGGGGAGCCGCGAACCATCGGGAGCCGAAATCGTGCCGGCGCCGTAAGGCGAGCCGCCGCGCACCTCGCTGATATCGGCGAGATCGGGGGCGGAGTAGGGCAGCCCGACAACGATCATGCCATGATGCAGCAACGTCCAGTGGACGGACACGATGGTGGTCTCGTTGCCGCCGCCGGTCGAGGTCGATGTGAAGACGCTGCCAACCTTGCCGATCAAGGCGCCCCCCACCCAAAGCGGCCCGGTCTGGTCGAGGAAGTTCCGCATCTGCGAGCTCATATTGCCGAAGCGCGTGGGCGTTCCGAAAATGATGCCGTCGTAATTGGCGAGCTCTTGCGGATCGGCGATGGGGGCCGGCTGGTCGACCTTCATACCCGCAGCGTGCATCACGTCCTCGGGGATCAGCTCAGGGACGCGCTTGACGCTGACATGCACGCCTTCGACGGCGCGCACGCCGTGAGCGACGGCATAAGAGAGCGTCTCGATATGGCCGTAGGATGAATGATAAAGAACGAGCAGTCGCGCGATGTCAGCCATGTGATGATGCCCCCACTTCAATCAAAGAGGCTGCCACGGATGCCGCCCCTCCCCGCCTGGCCCTAAGTTTAGCAGTAGTTTCAAAGTTCTGGCGAGAGGTGATAACAACGCGAAGAGCCCGCGGCGATTTTGGCAAATTGGGCAATTTGCAGGGACGATGCTCTGGACCTCTCCATCCTGGCATGATATGGCACCGCCCGCCATGAGGACGAAGCTCAACCATCTTATGCTTCCGCGACGACGAGGCCGCGTGCGCATTGCGCCCGCAATCTAGCCCCTCGTCGCCGACACCTCGCCTTCTTTCAATAATTCGGGTCTGGTGCTCACCTTGCGGCTGAGGGACCTTGTTTCCATCAGCCTTTCCGGACTCTTTCCATGTCAAGCTTCCATATCCGCGCCGAAACTGTCGGCGACGCCGCACGGCTGTCGCAACTTTCCGCCGAGGCCTTCGGGCCAGGCCGCTTCGCGAGAAGCGCCTATCGCGTGCGGGAAGGCGTGCCTCCCGTCGCCGGCCTTTGCCTCGTCGGCTGGCGCGAGGATCGCCTCGTGGGCGGTATTCGCTTCACCGCCATCAGCATCGGCGAGGAGAAGAACGCAGCGCTGCTCGGGCCGCTCGTCGTCGACCCCGTCGAGGCGGGGAAGGGGTTCGGCCGCGCTCTCGTCGATGAGGGATTGAAACGCGCCAAGGCCGAAGGGTTTGCTCTCGTGTTGCTCGTGGGCGACATGCCGTATTACGGCCGCTTCGGCTTTGTCCCCGTCAAGCCAGGCCAGATCACTCTGCCCGGGTCAGTCGACCCTGGGCGGCTGCTCGCGCTCGAGCTTGTGCCGGGGGCACTCGCAACGAGCATCGGTCGGGTGAAGGGCTACGCCCGCTAGTGGCCTTCGCGGTACCAAGTGAGGGCGAGCAGGCCGAGCAGGAGACCGAGCGCGAGGAAGCCGTTGAAGAGCGGGAAGAGCCGCACGCCGGTGACATGGTAGGCATCGCGCTTATGCAGGCCAAGCCAATCCTCGCCGTGCATCACGTGACCACTCCGCATCATGACGAGGCGTGGCAGGCTCGCGGCCTCGCCGTCGTCCCGTCCGAGCCAGAAGCTTCCCCCGCCGGTCGCATCGAGGATCGGCGCGAGCGGTTTGTCGGTCGCGGTGACGGCCGAGAGCTCGCGCGCATTGGCGTTGCCGACGGTGACGACATTGGCCAGCTTACCCGAGGTCACGCGATAGACGCCCTGCTCGGTCACGGTCATCGATTTCCGCCATTGCCCGTGCTCGCCCTTGTCGAGGGTGACCGTCTCCACCTTGCCTGAGGGGTAAGTCAGAGTCACGGGATCGACCGTGTCCGAAATCGAGCCGCGCTCGATGGTGAGAGTCTGACCATGGCTCGTCGCCTTCAGCGTCTCTTCCTCGAGATCGGGCTCCTTCATCAGCCAATGCGCGAGACGGCGGAGCAGATCGGTATAGGGACCGCCGCCCTCGTAACCGCGCGCCCACAGCCAGGTGTGGTCCGATAGGAGGATCGCCACGCGGCCTTGGTCGCGCTCGCCGATCACGAGCAGGGGCTGGTCCTCGGCGCCCTTCATCAGCACTTCGGCGTCGCGAGGCTCGGCGTCGACCACGCGGAACCAGCGACCCCATGTGGGCTCGGGTCCGCCCGCGCCCGGCAAATCGTTGGTCACGGGGTGTTTTTCGCCGAGGTCGGTAAGCTTAGGCTTGAACGGCTCCTCGGTTACACGCCCGGTGGGCACGGCGGGCAGGATTTGGCCAAGCGGCGTGCGATAGAGGCTGAGCGGCGAGGCATAATCGTCGCCAGCCGAGACGAGCACGGCGCCGCCGTGCTCAACATAGCGTGCGACGTTCTCGAGATAGAGCAACGGCAGCACGCCGCGGCGCTGATAACGGTCGAAGATGATCAGGTCGAACTGATCGAGCTTCTCCTGGAACAGCTCGCGCGTGGGAAAGGCGATCAGCGAAAGCTGGTTGATCGGCGTGCCATCCTGTTTTTCTGGCGGGCGCAGGATGGTGAAATGCACGAGGTCGACCGACGCGTCCGACTTCAGCATGTTGCGCCAGGTGCGCTCCCCGGCATGCGGCTCGCCCGAAACGAGGAGCACGCGCAAATTCTCGCGCACGCCCTCGACCGTCAGCACCACGCGGTTGTTGACCGTGGTCAGCTCGCCAGGCGCGGCCTCGGCTTCGATCTCGACGATGTTCGGCCCGGCGTGATCGATGGCGACGGGAATTTCCACCTTCTCGCCGACGAGCACACTCTTGACCGTCGGCGCCTCACCCTGGTGCGAGACGGTGAGCTTGACCGGCACGGGATTGGCCGACGGCGTCGTCTCCGTGACCTTGACCTCGATGTTCTGGGAACTGCCGACAATGCCGAAGCGAGGTGCGGTCAGAACTTGGAGCCTGCGGTCGAACTCGCCTTCCTTGCCAGTGAGCAGCGCGTGCACAGGTGCATCGAAGCCG
>JBLMXO010000183.1:0-10669 GCA_050257815.1 Actinomycetota bacterium | reverse complement strand
AGGCGGGCTTCAGCTTCTCGATCAGCCGCGACAGGCGCTCGCGATGCGCCGTCCACAGGAGAGCCGTCTCCTTGGCCGGAGCGCTGCCCAGCCGATCCTCATAGGAGGTGGCAGGGCGGTGCTTGATTTTCGCCTTGGTCTCAAGGCGCCGCAGAGCCTCCTCGCGCGTGGGCAGCGCGATGCGGTTGAGCGGCAGGAAGGAGAGGGCAAGCGCGAGGCCGAACGCGCCAAGCAGGACGCGATGGGCGAGCGGCGGGGTGATGCTCCACAGATCGAGCAGCGTGACGACGAGAAAGGCGGCGATGACGAAGAACGGCCAGAGCAGGGCCTCCCAGATGCGCTCGACGAGGAGCGCAAGCAGGCTCAAGCGCACCTTGCGCTCGAAGCTCCTGGCGAGCGCGCGATCTTCGTGCGTCTCGGGTGGCGTCTGTTTCGACCGGAACACCGATTTCATGTGCTCTTCTTTAGCACGGGAGCGGGGGCCGCTCGTAAGTTACGTTCAGTTAATGTGGGGCTCGATGCGGGCGAAATGGAGGCTTCGTCAGCCGCGATTAACGCTGGTCAAAGCCAATCGGGCATCCGTTCCTTGGCCAGCATGTCATCATAGCTCGGCCTTGGCCTTGTCACGGCGTAGCGGTTGCCTGCCACCAATATCTCGGGCACCAACAGCCGCGAGTTATACTCGGATGAGAGCACCGCGCCATAGGCGCCGGCGGTCATCACGGAAATGAGATCGCCGGAGCGGAGCGCGGGCAGGGGGCGGGAGAGGGCGAGATAGTCGCCGGTCTCGCACACGGGGCCGACCACGTCGGTGATGATTGCGGGGGTTCCGGGCCTTGGCTCGATCACCGGCCAGATCTCGTGATAGGCCTCGTAGAGGGTCGGCCTGATGAGGTCGTTCATCGCCGCATCGACGACGGTGAAGGTCTTCGATGCACCCTGCTTCACATAGATCACGCGCGACACGAGGATGCCGGCATTGCCCGCGATCATGCGCCCGGGCTCGAACAGAAGCCGCGCGCCAAGGTCGCCGACCTCTTCCTTGACGAGCTGGGCATAGTCGGCGGGAAGCGGCGGCATAGGCTCGTCGCGCCGGTAGGGAATGCCAAGGCCGCCGCCGAGATTGACAAAGGAGATGGTGAAGCCTTGGCCGCGTAGCGTCCCGACCAGCTCCTTCAGCAGCGCAAAGGCATTCCTGAACGGCGAGAGGTCGGTGATCTGGCTTCCAATATGCATGTGCACGCCGGAAGCTTCGATATTGGGAAGCTCGCGGGCGAGCCGATAGAGACCTGCGGCCTCGGCGAAAGGCACGCCGAATTTGTTCTCGGCCTTGCCGGTTGCAATCTTGTGATGGGTCTTGGCGTCGACGTCGGGATTGACGCGGAGCGCAATGCGCGCGGTCTTGCCTTTGGCTTCGGCCACTTCGCTGAGCGCCCGCAACTCGGGCTCTGACTCGACGTTGAAGGC
This sequence comes from Actinomycetota bacterium, assembly GCA_050257815.1. Taxonomy (GTDB): domain Bacteria; phylum Pseudomonadota; class Alphaproteobacteria; order Rhizobiales; family Methyloligellaceae; genus Methyloceanibacter. The sequence goes on along the minus strand of JBLMXO010000183.1, from coordinate 9,202 downwards.
GAAGATGCCGGCATCGAGCGCGAACGCCATCTCGGCCTTGGTCTTGCCCACGCCGGAGAAGGCGATCCGCTCTGGCGGCACACGCACGGCAAGGGCGCGGCGAAGCTCCCCTTCCGACACGACATCCATGCCGGCGCCAAGGCGCGCGAGCGTGGCAAGCACGCCGAGATTGGAGTTGGCCTTGACCGAGTAGCAGACCAGAGCGCCATCCATGCCGGTGAAGGCATCGGCGAACACGCGATAATGGCGCTCGAGCGTGGCGCTCGAATAGCAATAGAAGGGCGTCCCTATCGCGGCGGCAAGGCCGGCAAGGTCGACCTCCTCGGCGTGAAGCACATTCTCGTGGGACACGCCGCGCCGGTAGGCGAAATGGTGCATTGGGGGAGGTCAGTCTATTGCAGCAGTCGGTCGATCCAGAGGCTACGCGCCGGAACCTTCGACATCTTGGTTGACGGGTCGGCGTTGGTCTCGGGATATGCAGGCTTCGGCCGATCAAGTGAGCCGCGGCGTCCGCAGGCCGAAAGTCCTACCGACACCACGAGCAAAAATGCTATCAGGACGCGCAGTGCGCTTCCCATTGGTCGTGCCCCTGTCGCTCGGGCCTTTTTCCGGCCCTTCAGCTACCCCTTTTTACGCGACAAGCCCTGCTTCTCCAAACGCTTTATCCACCGCTTGGCCGCCGCCTTGACGCTGACTGGTGCCGTTCCGCCATAGCTTTTCCGGCTTTTTACCGAGCCTGCGACATCGAGGGCGGCAAGCGCGTCTTTGGTGATTTTGGCCTCGACTGACTGCAAATCGGCGAGGCTGAGGTCCTTGAGCTCCTCGCCCTTGGCATCGGCCAGAGCAACGATTCGCCCGATTACGTGATGAGCCTCGCGGAAGGGCATTCCGAGTTTGAGCACGAGCCAGTCGGCAAGGTCGGTTGCGGTCGAGTGGCCGCGCGCGGCGGCCTCTTTCATCGCGTCGAGATTGGGCTCGAGATCCGTGACCATCCCCGTCATGGCCGCGAGCGACAGCTTCAACGCGTCGAGCGCGTCGAACAAAGGTTCCTTGTCCTCCTGCATGTCCTTGGCATAGGCGAGCGGCAGGCCTTTCATCACCATGAGCAGAGTCTGGAAGGCGCCGGCGATTCGTCCCGTCTTGGCGCGCACGAGCTCGGCCGCGTCCGGGTTCCGCTTTTGCGGCATGATCGAGGAGCCGGTGGTGAACTTGTCCGATAGCCGCGCGAATCCGAACTGCGGCGAGGTCCACATCACGATCTCCTCGGCGAGCCGCGACAGATGCGTGGCAGCAATCGAGGCGGCAGCGAGTGTCTCGAGCGCGAAGTCGCGGTCAGAGACTGCGTCGAGCGAGTTGGCAGCCGGCCGGTCGAAGGCAAGTGCCTTCGCCGTCATGTCGCGGTCGATGGGGAAGCTCGTGCCGGCGAGCGCCGCAGCCCCGAGCGGGCACTCGGCGAGGCGCTTGGCGGCATCGGTGAAGCGCCCACGATCGCGCGCAAGCATCTCGACATAAGCGAGACAATGATGGCCGAAGGTGATGGGCTGCGCCGTCTGCAGATGGGTGAAGCCCGGCATCACCGCGCTGGCGTAGTGATGCGCCTTCTTGGCGAGCGCAAGCTGAAGCGCGGCGAGACCTTGATCGACCGCAACGATCTCGTCTCGCACATAGAGCTTGAAATCGGTCGCCACCTGGTCGTTGCGCGAGCGTGCGGTATGAAGCTTGCCGGCGACCGGGCCGATCAGCTCACGCAACCTGCTCTCGATATTGAGGTGGATGTCCTCGAGCGCTCGCGAGAAGTTGAAACTGCCAGCCTCCATCTCTGCCTCAATCTTGGCGAGGCCGCGCGCGATCTCTTGGGCTTCCTTCTTGTTAAGGATACCTGTCGCGCCAAGCATGGCGACGTGGGCCTTGGAGGCCTGAATGTCGTGACGCCACAGCCGCTTGTCGAAATCTATGGAGGCGTTTATGTCCTCCATGATGGCGGCGGGGCTTGAGGCAAAACGGCCGCCCCACATGGTGTTGGTCATCGCTGTCCGAGCCTGGCAAGACGAGGTGAGCGGGAAGACGTGAGCGAACGCACAAAAACGAAACGCGCCGCGCCACCGGCCATGTTTCTCGTCGCTGGTGTTCTAGCGGCAATTGCCGGATTCGCGACGGTATATTTGAGTTTCGCCCCTCCTGACAATGCCCCGTCCACGTCGAGTGTGGCTCCTTCAGGCACCGAGGCGGAAGGAACTCCCTCCTCCGGCCAAGGGGGATCAGGCGGGATACTCGCGGGCCTCAACAAGGGGCCGATGGCGCCGCTGCTGGTCAGGCCGAAGCCGCTCGATGTCCCGGCCATCGAATTTGCCGACGGGGAGGGAGCTACGAAGTCGCTCGCCGATTTCAAAGGCAAGGTCGTGCTCCTCAATATCTGGGCAAGCTGGTGCGTGCCGTGCCGCGACGAGATGCCAGCGCTCGACAAGCTCGAGCAGGACCTCGGCGGCAAGGACTTCGCCGTCGTCGCGGTGAATATCGACAAGGGCGGGCCCGAGAAGGCGAAGAGCTTCCTCGCCGAGACCGGTGCCACGCATCTTCCCCTCTATACCGATCCCACGAGCAAGATGTTCGCCGTGCTGAAGACGGTCGGCATGCCGACCACGCTCGTGCTCGATCGCGACGGCAAGGAGATCGGGCGATTGGTGGGTCCCGCCGATTGGAGCTCGCCGGAGGCCAAGCGCGTGGTTGAGGCGGCCATCGCGGCAAAACCGGCGGATGCCTCTTAGTTGCCGCTCCTGCGCTATTTCACAGGCACCACAGCGTCCTTGTCGAGACGATAGGTGTAGTAGCAGTGATCGGTGGTCGGCTTGTTGCAGGGCTCGCCCGAGGTCGTCACATACATCATCGGCTTCCCGCCCGACTTGCCGAATTTATAGCTCTGCACGAGGTCCTCGAAGACGAGGTCCCAGGCGGTCTCGCCGTCCCAGAAATAGAGCTGAAGCGTACAGCCGGCGGCGGTGCAGAGCGGGTTGGGGACGCCGTCGCATTTGAACTTCTTGTAGTCGGCGATCCAGTCTTCGCCGCCATCGGCATTCAGGTCCTTCGTGCTCAGCACGGCATCGGCATTCGGCTTGCCGGCCTCGTCCTTGCAGGACTGGATCGCGTCGGTGATGGCCTGAGCGACGTTATCGGGCGGCTCGGCAGCGCGGGCGAAACCCATGCCAAAGCCAATCAAAACGAGCAGAGCCAAACAGCGCGGCAGGGAAGGGAGAAACGGGATCAATTGGCGCCCGTCGCCGTCTTGCGCAGGGTCTTCTTGGTGGCCTTGAGCGCGCCTTTGGTAACGGCGGCAGCGGCCCCGGCGGTCGCGTTCACGGCACCTTTGGCGACCGCAGCGGCAGCGTCAGTGCTCTCATTCACCGCCTCTTCGGCATCGAGATCGAGAGTGGGTTTGCGTTTCTTGCCGCCATATTTCTTGCGTGAGGCCGCAGCGGCCTTTGGACCGCAGATGCTGTCGGCTAAGTGGACCGGCGTGTCGTTCAAGGAAGCCTGAATGGCGAGGCCGTCGAGACTTGTGCCGAACAGCGACTTCCAGAAATAGCGCTTGAAGCCGTTTTCGAGCAGGTCGGTGGCTCTAGCGCGGCGCGAGGCGATCGACTGCTCGCCGAGGACGACGGCAACAAGCTTCCTGCCGTCGCGGGTCGCACTTGCCACGATGTTGAAGCCTGAATTGCAGATGAAGCCCGTCTTCATGCCGTCAGCACCGGGCAGGCTCACGAGCAGGCCGTTATGGGTGCGGATGATCTGCTTGCCGACCTGAATCTGAGTCGTAGTGAAGAGATCGAGATGATCGGGGAACTCGACGATGAGGGCACGGGCGAGGCGCGCAAGGTCGCGGGCGGTGGTGTATTGTCCCTCCTCCGGCAAGCCGTTCACGTTGACGAAATGCGTGCGGGTCATGCCGAGATGCTGGGCCGCCTCGTTCATCTTGGCGACGAAGGCTTCCTGACTGCCGGCCACGCCCTCGGCGAGCATTACGGCGACGTCGTTCGCCGATCTCACGATCAGCACCTTGAGCGCAACGTCAACGGTGATCGACTCTCCTTCCTTCAACCAGAGTTTGCTCGGGGCCTGCTGCGTCGCGAGCTTCGAGCAGATGAGCTTGGTGTCGGGTGTGACGGTGCCGTCCTTCAGGGCCTCGAAGGTCACATAGGCAGTCATCAGCTTGGTGAGAGAGGCGGGGAACCACATGACATCGGGATCTTCGGCGTAGAACACCGTCCCGTTATACGGCTCGAAGACGAGCGCAGGTCCCGCGGTCGCCGCCGAAGGAGCAGATAAAATCGCTCCGACGAGGAGGCCAAGACCCACACGTCTCAGCATCATTCTGGTTCCCTCACCCAAGCTGGCGCCGTCCGCTTCGATCGCTTCGCGTGAAAAGATGCGCTCCGCGGCAATCGCAAGCTGGTTAGCCACCCCACCCCTAGGAACGGCCGTACCCCATAGTTAAAGGCAATTTCGACTGTTCCGTGGCGCGCGTCACAATTGCTGACATGCGCGTGAAGCCGAATCGCGAGATCATGGCCAACCCCCATGACCCGCCGCGAGAGTAACGCCCTCGCCCCAATTCGCAACTGCGAAATTAACGTTCGCTCGCGGCTAATTTTCTTCTGTTGTTGGATAGAGACAGGAGCGCGCACCCCGCGCTAGGAATGGCGCATTCCTAGGCAAAACTTGAGGCGACAGGATCTGGCGATGGATGCGGAAGCGAGGCGCAAGCAGCTGTCAGCCGCGATCCGCCGGGCGGCTTCGGGCGACCGCGCCGCCTTGCGCCTGATCTATGATGAGACCGCCGCGAAGCTTTTTGGCGTCTGCCTTCGTATATTGCATGACCGAAGCGAGGCAGAGGATGTGCTGCAAGAGGTTTATCTGACCGTCTGGCGGAAAGCCGGGGGCTTCGACGAGAGCAAGGCGAGCCCCATCACCTGGCTCGTAGCGATTGCGCGCAACCGCGCTATCGACCGGATGCGCTCGAGCGGCATATCGCGGCGGTCCGAGCCGATCGAGGTGGCCGAGACCGTCTTAGATCCTTCGCCGCTTGCCGAGGAGGTGGTGGTGAGCAAGCAGGAGCAAGCGCGTCTTGCCACCTGTCTTGACGAGCTTGAGCCGCGTCAGGCGGATGCCATCAGACAGGCCTTTATCGGGGGCGCGACCTATGAGGAGCTAGCGCGGGCAAGGAATGTCCCACTTGGCACGATTAAGAGCCTGATCAGGCGCGGGCTCGCCAAATTGAGAGCATGTCTTGAGCGATGAGCGACGACGGCACGACAGATTTTGAGGAGCAGGGAGGGCCGACCGCCGCCGAGTACGTGCTCGGCGTGCTGAGCGCGTCCGAGCGGCGCGCCGCAGAACCGCGCATCGCGCGCGACAAAACCTTCGCCGCGGAGGTCGCATTCTGGGAGGAGCGGCTCGGCGGCCTTGCCGCGATGGTAACGCCGGTCACCCCGCCTGCTGACGGCTGGGCACGCATCGAGGCTCAGCTTGATCGCGTGAAGCCGGCTCCCGTTCGCCGCGAAGGTCTTTGGCAGAGCCTTGCCTTCTGGCGCTCGCTCGCGATGACCACGAGCGCGTTTGCCGCAGCATGCCTTGCCGCCTTGATCTATGTCGGGGCCATATCCACGCCACATGCGCCGCTGGTCGCGCAACTCGATGCCGAAGGCGGCAAGACTGGCTTCGTCGCCGCGGTCAATCCCGCCGGCGGGAACCTCACCATCGTGCCGGCCGCGTCGCTCAGCCCCGAGGAGCAGAAAGCGCTGGAGCTTTGGCTCATCCCCGCGGGCGAGAAGCCGCACTCGCTTGGGCTGATCGAGCCGAACCGGCCGGTCACGATCAGCGTGCCGAAGGACCTGCTTTCCAAGGTCAATAGCGAGGCTGTGCTTGCGGTCTCGGTCGAGCCGCCAGGGGGCTCGCCCACGGGCCAGCCCACTGGTCCTGTGATCGCCAACGGCAAGCTCGCCGCGCTCTAAGCGCGTTCCCCTAGAATACGAAGCGGAGACCCGCAGAGCCGCCTTGCACCGAGGTCCCGTCAGAGCCGCTGACGAAGGCGGCGTCGTAGCGCAGGTAAACATCGAGCGAATGCTTGAGCGTCAGGCTCGCGAGCACGTTGATGATCGCGGCATCATCGGGAGCATTGACGCCAGAGATGGCGAAGCTTGGGCCTGGCAGACCTACAAAGCCCGCGGTGAAGCTCCGCGACGTGTCGGCGAAATCGTGCGTCCAGCCGGCGCGGAGCTTGACGAGCAGAGGAGCGGGGAGCCCGACGCCGAACTCTTGCGTCAACTCTCCGCCAAAGAGGCCGATCGCGGCTTCGCTGCTGTTGCCGTGGACGTTGAGGTCGATCGCGCCGGCGCCGTTTTCGGCAAAGCCGTCCTCGGAGACCACGATCCCTTGCAGCGCCACAAGCGGCGTGAGCGTCGTGCTGCGGCCAAGCGGAAACGCATAGCCGGTCTCGACATTGGATAGGAACGCGTCGGCCGCCGGCTCGCCCTTCGTGTGCCGCACCAACCCCGGGAAGACTATGCTGCGATCGAGCGTGCCCTCGCTGTGAGCGTAGCCAGCCGTGCCATCGACGTACCATCGCCCCGGGGCATAGGTCACATAGATTGCGCCCGAGACCGTGTTGGCGTTGACGCTCCCTGAAATGAGGTTGGCGTCGAAATTGCTGCGTGCGTAGCCGACGGCGAAGCCGGCGAGAAATGATGGCGCGAACCAGCGGTCCATTCCCCCGGCAACACCGGCGATGTCGTAGTGCATCCCTTGAAGATCGCCGCTTGCATCGAGCCCGCCGGTTCCGCCGAAGCCTGTCAGCCATTGCCGCACCGGCACGTCACGCGGATTTGCAGCAGCGCGGTCGAGCCTCACCTCGTCGTGCACCGCATCGAGGAACATGCGGGCTGATTCGATCTCGACGGTCGGAACGTTGGCATAGGGCTCGCCGCCGAGCGCGGTCAAAGCTCTACGCAACGTGGCTCCGCCACCGACATTGATCAGGTCGAGGCTGTTATAGATCGAGTCCATGTCGGTGAAGAGCTCGGGGTCGGGGCCTGCATCGAGCGCTTTCGCCACGGCGAGCGTGTTGCCGCTGCCGGCGCGCGGCCGATAGGCGAGCGCCGCATCGCCGATCAGCTGCAGATCGATGTAGGAGGTCAGCGGAATGAATTGTGGATTGGCACAGCGCGGCTGCGACGAAATGCCGATCAGGCGCTCCTGCGGAACGCCGCCTTGTCCCCAGGGCCCAGCGGTCGGAATGCTCGGCGGGTTTGCGGGAAAATGACCGACGATGGGCGCTGCCTCACCGACGATCATGCACGTCTCGGCCGGGACCTGAACGATGGTGAGCGAGTCGGGCAGGTAAGGCAGCGCGAGCACGTTGCGGATCTGCTCGGCATTCAGGCCCCTGATCGAATTCGAGCCGGCGAGGAAGCTGCCGATCGGGCTCGTCACGCCGTTAGTGTAGGCGCGCACATATTGGGTCTGCACCGAGGTGCGAACCACCACGGCGTCGGCTGACGGCGTGAAGGGCTCGGTGGGCGGCCCGATATTCAGGTAGGTGTTGGCGTCGGCGCCGACCTCGATCTCCGGCACGAAGGTCCCGTCGCGGCGGAAGATCGGCCCATTGATGACTTCGCCCGGCGGGAGCGGCAGATCGCTCTGGGCGCCGGCCTCCTCGGCAAATCCGATCGCCAGCACGACAAGACTGGCGAGCAGCAGACTTCTGCGCCTGAAGCATGCGAGCATGGGCACGTCCCCACAGTACCCAAATGCGCGGTGAAAGCTTACGCCCCTTCACAATGTCTGGTTGAGCGGTTGAGACTCTACCCACAGGTTTTATTCGATCGCCAGCGGTAAGCTCGCCGCGCTCTACACAGCTCGATCCTTGGCGAGGGAGCGCGCGTAGAGCACGCCCCCTCAATGGACTGTCCTAACCGCCGCCGCCGCCGACCGGCTGCGGTTGAGCCCCTAGATCCTTCAGCAAGGGTAGCGGGTTTTCCGGATGCTGGAGATCAGGTGTCAGGTCGGTCGATGCTCCCCCCGGATATCGTTTGATGCTCGGATATTTCATGATCGATTTGTCGAAATCGACGATGACGGGCGAGATCAGCGCCAGCACCCAGCCATTGTCCTCGCCGGCATATCGACCCGGCGAGCTTGTCATTACGCGCATCGGTGCCGCCCCGTTGAAGATCATGTCGTATTTCTCGTAAGGGTCCATGGTGAGATTGTACAAAGCGCCGATGGCTCCGAGGTCCGTCACCGGTCCGAGCCAGGAGTCTTTCGCCGTGCCGATATATTTCCACGCCATGTGCACCCACGGCTCGTTCGGATCGCCGCCAATATCAGCGCGGGCGCCGTTGAACGTCTCGCCGTCGATATAGATCCACGAGGTCCGCGCCGAATGCGGAGCCTTGCCCAGCACGTAGGCGCTGTTGTCGATGCTGTCGAAGTAGATCGGCTTGCCGTCGTTGCCGACCCAATCGTGCGGCGGGGGCGTCAATCCGACCATGGCGGCGAGCGTCGCCCAGCAGTCGATATGCGACATCATCTCGTCGTAGCGAGCGCCCGCCTGAACGTGGCCAGGCCATCACATGATGGCAGGGACGCGCCAGCCGCCCTCGAAGGCCGAGCCTTTCTCGCCGCGGAACGGCGTGGTGCCGGCGTCGGGATAGGCGTCAAGCCACGCACCATTGTCGGCGGTCACGATGACGATGGTATTGGGCGCGTCGGCGCGAATAGCGTCCATGATGCGGCCGGTATCGGCATCGAGTTCCATGAGGGAGTCCGAATAGTCGCCGAGATGCGATTTTCCCCTGAACTCCGGCGCTGCGTTGGTCGGGTTGTGCATCTTGATGAAATTGACGTCCATGAAGAACGGCTTATCGCCTTTGGCGTGCTGCTTGATGTAGTCGACCGCCGAATCGGTCTGCCGGATGTCGAAGGTCGTGAGCGAATCATAGTCGATGGTGCCAACCCTCTTGGCGGGTTGGCCGGCCACTCCTTCCCACTCGCCGAGATTCGCATCGCTCTCGTATGCCTTTGCGAATTCCGCATTGTAGGAGGGGAACCACGGATGAAAGAATTTCGAGGTGTCATCATAGGCGTAGACGCCGGCATAGTAGGCGGCGAAATGTTTCATCTCGTCGAAGCCGTGCTCGGTCGGATAGGA
>JBLMXO010000182.1:0-2839 GCA_050257815.1 Actinomycetota bacterium | reverse complement strand
CGGCCAACCAAGCCTTACGATGTGGTGTTCGTGATTGGCGACGGACTCTCGGCATTCGCCATCGAGGAGAACGCCGCGTCCTTTCTCGATGCCGTGCTGCCCACACTGAAGGACGATTGGCACATCGCGCCATTCTGCATCGTGAAAGAGGCGCGGGTCGCGGTCGGCGACGAGGTGGGCGAGGTGCTCGGCGCCAAGTTGGTCGTCGTGATGATTGGCGAGCGCCCTGGATTGAGCTCGCCAGACAGCATGGGTATTTATATGACGCTGTCACCGCGTGTCGGTCTCACCGACGAATCGCGCAATTGCATCTCTAACATCCGTCCTCAAGGCCTGAGCTACGAGCAGGCTGCCTATAAGCTGCACTATCTGATGCGCGAGGCGCGCAAGCGCGGGATCTCCGGAGTCAATCTGAAAGACGAGGCGGAGGCGCTGCCCAAAGTCGGACTCGAATCGGCCGAGAATTTCCTGATCGAGTCGTAGGATGTCCCACGGCTCCCCTCACACGCTGGGGCCTCCGCCAAGCCCGAAGCGGGACTTGATCTTGGCAAACAAGCTGTCTCGCACGCCGCGATAAGCGTCGAGAATCTGCTCGCGATTACCGCCCGCAAGAGTCGGGTCCTGCGTCGGCCAATATTCGACATCGACGGCGAAGCCGCTGGCGATCTCAAGCGCCTTATGATGCGCCTCGGGGGCAAGAGTGACGATGAGGTCGAAGGAGGTGTCGTGCACGCCCGCGAGCGACACCGGCTTGTGCTTCGACATGTCGATGCCGAGCTCCTCCATCACCGCGATAGCGAATGGATCGGTCGCCTCGCCGGCTCGGAGGCCGGCCGAGCCGACAAAAACGCGATTTCCCGCAAGATGGCGTAGGATGGCCGCTGCCATCGGCGAGCGCACGGCGTTACGGCTGCAGGCGAAGAGGACCGCGCCTGGCAGTTCGCCCGCGACCCCCACGGACTCAACCCTTCCAGTGGAGCGCGCAGAGCAACGTGAAGAGGCGTCTTGCAGTCGGAAGGTCAACCGCGATCTTGCCGCTGAGCCGCTCCATGAGAAGCTTGCTGCCCTCGTCGTGAAGGCCGCGCCTCCCCATGTCGATCGCCTCGATCTTCGAGGCCGGCTGGGTCTTGATCGCCTGATAGTAGCTTTCGCAGATGAGGAAATAATCCTTCACCAGACGTCTGAAGGGCGACAGCGAAAGCATAACGTGCTGGATCGGTGCGCTGTCGGTATCGCCGACAGTGAAGACGAGACGATTGTCGGCGAGCGAAAGATGCAGAGTATAGGGGCCGCCGTCATGTCCTTCGAGCGCGAAGGAGTTCTTTTCCAGGAGGTCGAAGATGGCGACATCCCGCTCATGCTCGACCTCGGCGTTGTTGCGGCCAATCGAAGCCTGATCGAGAGTGACCTCAACCAGACGCGACCGATCCTCAACCTGCACCCCCGCCTGCTCCGTCATCTCAGTCTCTCGGATTAAGCCTGATGGCAACCGAGCGGCGATGGGCCTCGAGCCCTTCGGCCCGCGCCAGGGTCATTGCCGTAGGACCGAGCGCAGCGAGGCTTTCGGCATCGAGCTTCAGAATCGATGTGCGCTTCATGAAATCGAGAACCGCAAGGCCCGACGCGAATCGTGCGCTCCTTGCGGTGGGAAGCACGTGGTTGGTCCCTGCAACATAATCGCCGATCACCTCCGGCGTGTAGCGCCCGATGAAAATCGCGCCAGCGTCGTTGATGCGCGCGGCGAGCCTCTCGGGCTCAGACGTGGCGATCTCAAGATGCTCTGGGGCGAGGCGGTCGGCAAGGGGAGGCGCTTCGTCGAGACTCCGGGTGAGGATCACGGCGCCGTAGTCGCGCCAACTCGCCCGTGCCGTCGCCTGGCGCGGCAGGGTGGAGAGTTGGGTTTCGACTGCAGCGACGACGTCCTCTGCGAAGGAGGCGTCGTCGGTGATCAGGATCGACTGGGCGGCCTCATCGTGTTCAGCCTGAGCGAGGAGATCGGCGGCGATCCAGGCTGGATCGTTTTCTTTGTCAGCGATCACCACGACTTCGGATGGCCCCGCGACCATGTCGATGCCGACTTGGCCGTAGACCTGGCGCTTGGCTGCGGCGACGTAGGCGTTGCCGGGGCCGACGACCTTGGCCACCGGCGCGATACTCTCGGTGCCGTAGGCCAGCGCCGCAATCGCCTGGGCGCCGCCAATGCGGTAGATCTCATCGACCCCAGCCAACGAGGCGGCGACCAGCACGAGCGGGTTCAGCACGCCCTTCTGCGCCGGCACCACCATGACGATCCGCTTCACACGCGCGACCTTGGCGGGAATCGCGTTCATCAAGACCGAGCTCGGATAGCTTGCCGTCCCGCCAGGCACGTAGAGCCCGGCCGAGGCGACCGGACTCCAGCGATTGCCAAGCTCTACTCCGCTCGCGTCGGTGTAGCGATCGTCACTTGGAAGCTGGCGGGAGTGGTGATCGAGAATGCGCTCATGCGCGAACTCGAGCGCATCAAGCGTCTTTGGATCGATCTCGGCTCGCGCCGCTTCGATCTCCGAGGGCGATACGCTGATGCCCGCAGCCTCAAGGTCGAGCCCGTCGAAGCGCTGCGTGAGCTCGATCAGGGCGGCATCGCCCTCGGCACGGACCTTGGCGATGATGGCTGCAACCGCGTCGTTGACGTCGACAGCCGTCTCACGCTTCACGGCAAGCAGAGCGGCAAAGCGGTCCTCGAAATCGCGGTCGCCAGTCTTGAGAAAAACAGCCATGGATTTCAGGAGCCGGCTCCGGCCTTGGTGCCAGCTCCAGGCTCGCCGGGATGCTTGGGCTTAGACTTGGCACGCCAGAC
>JBLMXO010000181.1:0-4458 GCA_050257815.1 Actinomycetota bacterium | reverse complement strand
ACCGCGCGACCATGGATTTTTGGGGCCGGACGCGCGCTTTGAGGCTGGCAGGAGGGCATAAGTCCGATCGCCTGCGACGATTGACCGGGCCCCTTGACGGACTGTCAAGTGGGCAATCGAGCCGAAGTAACCGCACGTTTAAGTCTCTGTCGAGCCTTTAGGGGCGAAAGAGTACAGGGAGTAGGACAGTCGAGCCAAAGTTGGCGCCAGTATAGGAAAATCTGGCGTCAGGCTGGCACGGAGGTCGTGCTTAATTGACGATTAACGGTGGGGCCGTTAATCGCTTGTGGATTATGCGCTTTGAAGCAGCGCCATAGGGTAGAGAGATGCGTTTTCCCGCAAGGGAGGGAAGGCGCGGCTCAAGACGCAAATTTTGCGCTCGGAGTAACGAGAGAATGGCAAGCAAGACCGCTGAAGCCGAGGATCAAGAGCAGACGCCGGCCGAGCCCACCGATGGCCCCGTGCTCGATATGTCTGATGCCGCCGTCAAGAAGCTCATCAAGACCGCCAAGGCGCGCGGCTTCGTCACCTATGACGAGCTGAACGAGGTGCTCCCCTCCGAGGAGGTGTCGTCGGAGCAGATCGAGGACACCATGTCGCTGCTCTCCGATATGGGCATCAACGTGATCGACACCGATGAGGCCGAGGAGGCGCCTGAAGGCGGACCCGACGCCGAGGCCGCGCCCGCACGTCCCGTGGTGACCGTTACTGCCATCGCCAAGACCGAGACGACGAAAGAACCCACCGAGCGCACCGATGATCCCGTACGCATGTATTTGCGCGAGATGGGCTCGGTCGAGCTTCTGTCGCGCGAGGGCGAGATCGCCATCGCCAAGCGCATCGAGGCCGGCCGCGAGGCCATGATCGCCGGCCTGTGCGAGAGCCCGCTCACCTTCCAAGCCATCATCATCTGGCGCGACGAGCTGAACGAGGGAAAGATTCTGCTCCGCGACATCATCGATCTCGAAGCGACTTATCAGGGCCCTGACGCGAAGCCGGCCCCCTCGCAGCCCTTGCCCGGCGAGGCCATGAACGGCGATGGCCAGGCCGCCGCACAAGGCGCGCCCGCGCGCGGCGGCGATGACGAGGCCGAGGAGCCTGCCCCCGAGGAGTTCGAAGACGACGAGGACGATCTCGAGAACTCGCTCTCGCTCGCTGCCATGGAGGCGGAGCTCAAGCCCAAGGTACTCGAGACCTTCGATCTCGTCGCTACCAACTACAAGAAGCTCCGTAAATTGCAGGACCAGGTGGTCGAGCGCGCGCTCAAGAACGACAGCCTGTCGTCAGGCCAGGAGAAGCGCTACAAGCTTCTCAAGGACGAGATCGTCGCCGAGATCAAATCGCTCTCGCTCAACCAGAACCGCATCGAATCGCTGGTCGAGACGCTCTACGACATCAACAAGAAGCTGCTCGGCTACGAGGGCCGTCTGCTCCGTCTCGCCGAGAGCTACGGCGTTCCCCGCGACGACTTCCTCGGCGAGTATCAGGGCAACGAACTCGACCCCAACTGGCTCCGCCGCGTTGGTCGCCTCAAGAAGAGGGGCTGGGCCGATTTCATCCACGACGAGCGCGGCATGGTGAAGGAGATCCGCTCCGAGATTCACCGCCTCGCCGCCGAGACCGGGCTCGAGATTTCCGAGTTCCGCCGCATCGTGCATATCGTGCAGAAGGGCGAGCGCGAGGCGCGCCAGGCGAAGAAGGAAATGGTCGAGGCCAACTTGCGTCTCGTGATCTCGATCGCCAAGAAATACACCAACCGCGGGCTTCAGTTCCTTGATTTGATTCAGGAAGGCAATATCGGCCTGATGAAGGCCGTCGATAAGTTCGAGTATCGCCGCGGCTACAAATTCTCGACCTATGCCACGTGGTGGATCAGGCAGGCGATCACCCGCTCGATCGCCGACCAGGCGCGCACCATCCGCATCCCCGTGCACATGATCGAGACCATCAACAAGATCGTGCGCACCTCACGCCAGATGCTGCATGAGATCGGTCGCGAGCCGACGCCCGAAGAGCTCGCCGAGAAATTGGCGATGCCGCTCGAGAAGGTACGGAAAGTTCTGAAGATCGCCAAGGAACCGATCTCGCTGGAAACGCCGATCGGCGACGAGGAGGACTCTTATCTCGGCGATTTCATCGAGGACAAGAACGCCGTGCTGCCGATCGATGCCGCCATCCAGTCGAACCTGCGCGAGACGACGACGCGCGTGCTTGCCTCGCTTACGCCGCGCGAGGAGCGCGTGTTGCGTATGCGCTTCGGCATCGGCATGAACACCGACCACACGCTCGAGGAGGTTGGCCAGCAATTCTCGGTGACGCGCGAGCGCATCCGCCAGATCGAGGCCAAGGCTCTGCGCAAATTGAAACACCCGAGCCGGTCGCGGAAGCTGCGGTCGTTCCTGGATAACTAGCCGCACTAACCACCCGACGAACGGAGGGGGGCGTGAGCGGTCTGGAAACTCTGAATGCGCTGCCGGTCTGGGCGCTTGCCGCCATCGTCGTCGGCCTCTCCGTAATCTTCAGTGTCGGCCTGCAGCTCATAGTCCGCTGGTATTTCGGCGTGGATATCATTGCGGCGAACCACGAGGTCGCGGGCTTCAAATTTGCCGTGGTCGGCGTCGCTTATGCCGTGCTGCTGGCCTTTGTGGTGGTCAGCGTCTGGGAGGAGTTCGAGAGCACCCAACGCGCCGTCCGCGCCGAAGCCGAACGCTTCTACAACGTGTATCGCACTAGCTACATCTTCCCCGACGACACCGGCAAGAAGATGCGCGACGCGCTCATGGCCTACGCCATCGCGGTGCGCGACCAGGACTGGCCGGAGATGGAGCTGGGGCGTCGCGGCAGCGACGCGGCGGCGCAGGCCTTTACCAGGCTGAGCTATACCGTCGGGCAGACCAAGTCCGAGGACATCGCCCTCTTGCCGAGCATCCTGCACGCCATCAATCTGTTGCAGGAAGTCGCCGACCTCAGGCTGGAGAGGCTATCGGATGTCGGCGGCCGCGTGACTCCGGTCATCTGGGGCGTCTTGCTCCTCGGCGGCATCATCACGCTTGCCTATCCCGCCTTTTTCGCCACCACGAAAGTCGTTCCACAAATCTTGATGACCGCCGGGCTCGCCATGATCATCGGCGCGACCTTCTTTCTGACCGTCAACTTAAACTACCCCTTTTCGGGGCCTGAGCGGGTGACGTCAGAGCCCATCGACCAGGTCATTCAGCGTATGCGTGAAGAGGACGCGGCCGGCGGCCACTGACTGAGGCGCATCCGCCAGACGGCAGACTTGTCGCTCACAACCGTCTCGAAATCGCCATGTGGCGACTCGATAAAGGCCCCATGGAGCAAGCCACCCGCGAGCCCGAAACCGACATCGCCACCGCCATCATCGCCTCAGGCATCGCCGATGAGCCGGTGACGCATCTGGTCGAGGGCGCCATGCAGCGCCTGGTCGGGGCGGGCGTGCCGCTCGACCGCATGCAGGTCGGCTTCCGCATCCTGCATCCGCTGTTCGACGGCATGAGCATCACCTGGACCGACCAGGGGGGCGTCGAGGTCTCCTACTACGAGAAGATCGACGTCGAAGGCTCCTCCTACCGCTTGAGCCCCTTCTATTACATGCTGGCGAACAAGCTCTCCGAGTTCAGGCTTCGCATCGACAGCGACGCGACCATCGAGCGGTTTCCGGTGCTCGCCGATCTCAAGGCGCGCGGCTTCACCGACTACCTGGCCATGATCGTGTCGTTCGGCGGCGCGGCCATGACGCCGGAGAGCCACCAGGGGCTCGGCACTTCGTGGTCGACGAAGGATCCCGCCGGCTTCAGCGCCTCGGACCTCGCCGCCATGCGCCAGGTGCTCGCGCCGCTCGCGCTTGCGCTCCGCGTCGTCATCAAGGACCAGATCACGCGGAATGCGCTCAACACCTTTCACGGGCCGCTGATCGGCGGCCGCATCCTGTCGGGGCTGATCAAGCGGGGCGCTGGCGAGCGTCTCGCCGCCGCCCTTTGGTACAGCGACTTGCGCAATTCGACCGGCTTGGCTGACGCGCTTCCCGTCGATACCTTCCTCGACCTGCTCAATGTCTATTTCGATTGCGCTGCCGGCGCCGTCATGGAGGAGGGCGGCCAGGTGCTCGACATCATCGGCGATGCCATCCTCGCCTTCTTCCCGTCGGGCGCGTCTGGCGAGGCTGAGGCTTGCGCCGCCGCACTTCGTGCCGCCTCGCGCGCGCAAGCGCGGCTGGCGGAGCAGAAAGCGCAAGGCAACGCGCGCGCCGAAGCGATCTCCTTCGGCGTCGGCATCCATTTCGGCGATGTCGTGTTCGGCAATGCCGGCACGGCGGAGCGGCTCAAATTCGGCATCATCGGCCGCTCGGTGAACGAGGTGGCGCGCACCGCCGACATGGCCAAGGTGCTGAAGCTTCCCGTGGTGGTGAGCGACGCCGTCGCCTCGCGCGTGGCCTCG
>JBLMXO010000180.1:0-4364 GCA_050257815.1 Actinomycetota bacterium | reverse complement strand
GCCGAGCTCAAGACGATCCAAGAGGTCATTACCCTCATCGTCTTCGCGCTGTTCACGTGGATTTATTTCGATGAGCCGCTGAGCTTGACGCAAGGCGCGGGCTTCGCGCTGATCGCACTCGGCGCGATGCTTGTATTCCACGGCCAATCCTGATGCGCTCTAACGGGGCCGATAAAACCACCTGCGAACGCGCGAGAACTGTGCGGAGGCCGCCCCTAGCTTAGACGCCCCTGAACAGGTTGCCGACCGCCAGAACGATATAGGCGACGACGACGACCCAAAAGCCGTGATCGCTGATGAAGGGGATTGCCACGTATTTGCCAATAATGGCCAACACCGCCAAAATCACCGAGATAAAAAAAACGGCTGTCGACGGGGGTGTTAGATTCATCTCCAGGCCTCCCTCTTTGTTGACGAGCCGACTGTAATCGTTTTCTCTTTAAAGGCGAGTGACATTGAGGGTTCGGAGGGCGACCCTTGAGCTAGCGGCGGGCTAGAAAGCTCGACGAAAAGGAGGCGAGGTCATGCGTCCCATAATGCGGTTGGTCGTCGGGCTTGCAGCCCTCGTCGTGATCTTGGCGGCCGTCGCCGTCGGGCTTCCGGCGCATGTGACCGTGGCGCGCTCGGTGGTGACCAACGCGCCTGAGTCCGCCGTCTATCCCTACCTCACCAATCTGCATCACTTCAAAGAATGGTCGCCTTGGGCCGCGCGCGATCCGCAATTGCAACTCACTTATTCGGGGCCCGATTCCGGCAAGGGCGCGCGGGTCGATTGGGTGAGCGACGTGAGGTCGATCGGCACCGGCAGCATGGAGATCACCAACGCCGATCCCAACAAGACGATCGAGCTCGCAGTGAATTTCAACGGTCTCGACGGGATGAGCGGTTTCGACATCTCTCCGTCGGGTTCCGGCAGCAAGGTGACGTGGACCTTCGGCTACGACTCGGGATCGAGCCCGCTCAAGCGCTGGAAGGCGCTGGCGCTCGATGGCTTCGTCGGCGCCGAGTACCGCGCCGGCCTCGACAAGCTGAAAGCGCGCATGGACGAAGAGCGGCGCCCCACGCCTCCGCCCGCGGGTCTCGTTCCGCAAACCGCACCGGGCTCGGCGCAGTCTGAACAGCCTTCGGCTGCGCTGCCGGCCGGTACGCCGGGCACGCCCGGAACTCCTGCCGCGACTGGGGCGGCGACCGGCGCGACGACACCCGCCTCAGGCAGCGCGGCCGGCACCGCTCAGGCTTCCGGTACGCAAGCGGCCCAGCCGAGTGCGGAGGCGGTGACGCCCGCCCCGCCGCCTGCTGCTCAACCAACGAAGAAGAAGCGTCGCAGGCAGCAATAGCTGACAGGCGAGGAGTTGCCGCCGGTCGCTAGAGCTTCTGCTCGGCGCTCGGCCGCGGCACCTTGGGCTGATCGACCCCAGTTGCCTGTATGATAAGGCGGAGAGAGCCCGCCACCGCATCGAGCGGCCAGCAGGTCACAGGAGAGACCTTGCCTCCTGTCGGGGCAACGCTGTCACCCTCGGCAAGATGCGGATCCACGACTTTGCGCCCCGTCACGCGATAGTCGCGCGACGACCCGTCGGAGCCGGTCACGGTGATGCGGTCCCCGATCGCGACGTCACCGAGCTGCTGGCGTTGGGGCTGCGCGTTTTGGCCGTGCCGCAACTCGGAGGGCGTGATCTCGACTTCTGGCGTTCCCTCGTTCACGGCCGCGCTTAGCCCGAGTCTTGCCACTTCAGTCGGCGCGACTGGCGAGGAACTCTCCCAAGGCCACGGTTTTGGCAGAGGATCGCTCGCGAGCGCATGTTCCCACGCGCTTTGATGCAGAACCGGGGCGAGCCCGGCTCCGGCGAAGGCGATCAAAGCGATCAGCGCGACCGCGCCGCCGATCGTCCACCCGAGCCGCACGCTCGGGCGGAGGAAGAGGAGGAGGAACTGATTCGACCCCCGTTTCGTCATCAGATCCTCCTCCCAGTCCGCCGCGGGGAGGCATAGTCGCGGCGGTGGTAACGCCACATGACCAGCGTCACCGCGCTTAGAATGGTGAGCAAAAGGGCAAGAACTATGAGCCGCTGATTATTGTCGCCCGGCGCCTTGAGCGAGACGATCGGGCTCGCATCGGGCTTGGGAACGACGGTCAGCGGCACTAGCGGATAAGAGGGCTCGGCTGGGCTAGCGTCCTCGCTTGATGGGACGGTCGGAGTGACCGACGTGTCGACGTCAGGCTTGGCGTCAGCTTGTAGCGTAGAGGTGTCGGGCGCAGGCGCTACGTCAGCTGGCGGTGTCGCTGAGGTGCCGTCCAAGGCGTAATTCGGGGCGCCCGCTATCGAGGGCAACATCCCGAACGACTGGTGCCGCCCTGGAGCCATCGCCTTGTATTGGCGCGGCAGCCCTGCTGGCGAGCCGAAGACCTTGTTGTAGTCCCATCCGTCCGGAAGGTTGAGCGGCATGTCGACGCTCGATACGGCCTCGCCGTCGGGCCGCGACTTAACCTTGTCGATGGCGACGAGGCTCGTCTGGCTCGATACGAGATGATGTTCGAGTGCCACGGCCTCGATGTCCTTCTCGATGCCTCTGGCGTTGGGGGTGGTATAGGCCTTGGCCTCGAGCGCTGCGATCTTGCTCCGCGCCCACAATTTGGCGACGCCCGAACCGTCGATCGCATCAGAAATCTTCAGCGCGGCCGTCCACGGCTTGCCATCGAAAGTGCCGGAGAAATGCAGCTCGCCGTTCATCGAGGAGACTTTGGCGGACAGAACGACGGGCTCGCCGGCATACAGATCGGGCAGGGGGTCGGGCCAGGCCTCTACTTGGGTACCGTCAGGCCACGAGGCCTTCAGCCCGACCATGATCGGCTTCTCGAGCTTAGCGAAGAGTGCGCTCATGCGCTCGAGCACCTGATCCTCGGAGCCGATCTCGGTGAAGGTGCCACACCCGAGTTCAGCCGCGCGCCGCATGAAATAGATGTTGGGCGCAGACCCGATGCCGACAGTGAACAGGCGCGAGCGACCGATATGGTCGGCGATCTCATGGAATAGCTCGGACTCGTTGCCGACTGCGCCGTCGGTCAGGAACACGACCTGTCTCAGGCGGCTGTTATCAGAGGGATCGGCATCCTTGAGCGCGGCCTTGAGCGCCGGCAGCATCTCGGTGCCACCCTCGGCATCCAGCTTCGACACGAAATTCTTCGCGGTTGCCAAATTCTCAGGCGTGGCGTCGACCGCACTCGCGAACAGAACGTCCATCGTGTCGTCGAAGCGGATCACATTGAACTTGTCACCAGGGCGCAGGTGATCCAGCGCGAGCAGCAGGCTTTGTCTTGCCTGGCTGATCGAGGTGCCGGCCATCGATCCCGAATTGTCGATGACGAAGATCAGTTCGCGCGGGAGCTGCTTCGGCGCCTGGTCAAGCGAAGGCGGCGTAACCATGGCGAGCAGATAGTCCTCGCCGTTCACGATCTCGTGGAACAGCGCCGTCTGCGGGACCGCCGCGGTCTTCGGGTGCCAGACAAGCTCGAAATCCTTGTCGGCGGGCACCGTCCCGTCCGCAAGCGTGAGCGTTGCCGTCTCGTCGCCGGTGCGATTCAGCGTGATCTTGTGGAAGGAGCTAGTTACGTCGCCCAGCACGAAGCCCGCGTTGAGCTTCACGCTGATGGAGACGGGATTGATCTTGGGTGCCTGAGAGGGATCGAGCACCGGCGGGCTGATGCGATCGCGGTCCGGAACCGGATCGTTGGGCAGGTGCTTGCCGCCGTAAACCACGACGTCGACATTGCTCGGCGCGGGGTTGTAGCGGGGGGCGACGACGAGCGGGAAGCGCAGCGAATAGACGCCGCCGTCCTGCCTCACCGTCTCCTGATATTCGATGCGGATGATGATGGACTCGTGGGGTCCGATATTGGCGACCGAGTTGGTGAAGATGTTGGGCCTCTCCTGCTCGACCAGACTGGCCTTCTGACCATTGTCTTTGGCGGCCTGATAGAGCTGTTGAGCTTCGGAGCGGCCCTTGATCTCTCCCTCGATCACGCGCGAGCCGATCTCCATGTGCAGGGCGTCGACCGCCGACTGCTCAGGGAGGGGAAATACGTAGACGCCTTCGAGCCAGCGGTCCGAAAGGTTCTCGAAGCGCTGGGTAACGACGACACGGGCGATCGTGCCGGTGACGGTGATGGCGGCATCGGTGTTGAGCCGCGGCGCCTCGACATAGTTTCCGTCGTCTCCCGACTGCAGGAGGAGCGCGCCTGTGTTCATGTCGCCAGGCTGGACGTAGGCCACCTTGCCAGTGCTCGGCTGCGCGTCTGCGGCGGCAGCGAGCATACTTGGAAGGCTGAAGAAGAGAGTGACGATCAGAGCAAGGAATAAGAAAGA
>JBLMXO010000179.1:0-4392 GCA_050257815.1 Actinomycetota bacterium | reverse complement strand
TTGCTTGGTGGAAACCAGGTCCCGGAATATACTCCGAAGGGACAATAACGCACCCTGAGGGTCAAAGAGGGTGAGTCCTCTGAGGGGGGCGATCGCGATGTCACGGTCAGCGCCAACGCTTACTGCGGGCTTGCTTTGCCTGGCCCTAGCCGGTTGCGCGCTTGCGGCTGGGTCGCGCCCGCCCACGACTTACGATCTCGTTGCTCCGCGGTCCTTCGCCGCCGCTCCGAGGCCTGCGTCCTGGCAGCTTGTGGTGTACGAGCCGACTGCAATCCACGCGCTTGAGACCGATCGGCTCATGGTGCGGCCAACCGCCGACCAGGTCTCCTACTATAAGGGCATCGCCTGGAGCGACCGGCTACCGCGTCTCGTTCAAGCGCGCATCATCGAGACCTTCCAGAATTCGGGCGCCGTCAAAACCGTCAGCGCGACGAGCGGCCAATATGCCCTCGTAACCGATCTGCGCGCTTTCCAGCTCGACGTCTCGAGCGGCAAAGCCATCGCAGAGATCGAGATTTTCGCCAAGCTCGTCAACGTGAATTCGGGCAGGACTCTGGCGAGCAAGAGCTTCAGCGCGCGTGTCCCGGCGGCTAGCGACTCCCCGAGCGACGCCATCGCCGCTCTGAACCAGGGCTTCACCGAAGTTCTGCAAGACACGACCACCTGGGTCGCTTCCCGCCGCGTCTAACTGTTCACCGAACATGTCGAGGAGCGCCGCCTGGGAGCGCGTCTCAAGCATGACCCAATAACGCTTGGCCTTATTCTTCGCGACGGGCCTTTGGCCCTCCTCGGGATGAGGCTAGGTGTTCCCCCAAAACATTTGCCCCCCGCCTCCTTTGCAGGGGAGGGCGAGGGGCAAAGGCTGGGGGAGCCAGCCTGTAACGTTTTGGGGGCTTGTCCCTAGCGCAGCCGGCCACTCGCATGAGCGAGCAGGAGGTAGACGCGGCCCGTCTCGGAGACGAGGTAGTTCTGCAGCATGCGTCCATCCGGATCGCTCGCCTCGGCCTCTCCGAGCAACCGCTCGAAATCGGCGATGTACCGATCGACGGTCATGCGGAAATCCGCGTCGCGCTCATAGCGGCGCGAAACCTCATCGAACGTGGCTTGGCCGTCGAGGCTGTAGATGTGCCGGCCGAGCGCGCCGCGGTCTCCCGACCTGAAGCGATACCACACGTCGGATGCCGTGCGCTGGTCGATGGCGCGCGCGAGCTCATCGAGCCTGAGCTGATTGCCAGCGCCGAGCGGGGAGGAGGCCTGCTGTTGAACACCACGGGTGCCGAAGCTCTGGCCGCCGCCATAGCCCTGGTCAGGCATATCGCCGTAGCCGTGGCCGCCCCCTTGCTGCGTCCCTTGCGGAGCATAGGACGCGCCCGAGAGCTGCTGTGCGAGGTTGCCCGCGGCTTGGTCCATCTCGGGACCCTCTGAGCCAAGTTGGCGGCCCCTCGCGTCGAATTTCGGCATCGGCGGGAGATCGTATTGGCCTGAGGGCCTCGCCTCCTCGCGCGGCGGGAAGCCGCCCGCGCGGCCGACCGGCGGCAGATCGAAACCGCCTGACGGACCGCCACGGCGGAAGGGATCGCCGCCGCCTTGCATGGGCGGCATCGGCGCGGCCGTCGGCATCGGCATTACCGGAGCGGCCGGGGCCGGCGGCATGGGTGCTGCCTGGGTCGCGGCTTGCGTCGCCGCCCGCGTCAAGACGGGCGCGATCTGCTCGATCTCCTTCACCTGCTGGTCAAGGGCCTTGCGGATGGCTGCCGTCGTCTGGGCGGTCTGCTCGGGCAGGGTCTCCATGCGTTTTGTCATTTCCTGACGGAGACCGTCGAGATCGCTCGCGGTCTTCTGCGCCACCTCATGCATGCCGCGTGAGGTGGAGTCGAACTGGCCGCGCATCTGCTCGAGCTGCCGCCCGATCTGAGTGATGATCTGTTCGAAGCTGCCTTTGAGGTCGGCGACGGCGCGGTTGGTGTGCGACTGAGCCTCTTCGCGGAGCCGCTCGATCTGGCTGAGCGCCGCTTGCGCCTGGCTTGATGTATCGCGGGCAAGCGCCGAGCCCACCTGCCGTGCCCGCTGCTCGGCCTGCGACAGCGCATTCTCCATCATGCCGGCATAGTTGCGCATCATGCCGTCGAGGTCCTGCGCCTTGGTGTTGACCGTGTGCAGGAGCGCGATGATCGCCTGATGGCGTCCCTCGAGGATCGAGTCGATCTTGGCGTTCGAGGAGTCGAGAGCCTTGGCGGCGGTGAGAATCGCCTGGCCCTGAGCCTCGAAGCGCTGGGTGAGGCCGTGGATCTGGTCGAGCAGGCCGCGTGACACCTCGCGCAGCGTCTGGGTCTGGCTGGTCAGCACGCCGACCGCCTCCTTGGATTGCGCGCCGACTTGGTTCGCTGTCTGCTGCAAGATCTGCGAGTTGTTGGCGAGCACCTGGCTGAGCTGTGAAGTGTGCTTGCCGAAGGAGTCGGATGCCGTCCGCGTATGCTCGCCGAGCATACGGTCGGTGTCGACCACACGCTGGCTGAAGGTGGCTTCGATCGCCGTCAGCCTCTCGGCGAGCGCGGCGATGACCTGCTGCGTGCGCTCGGTCATGGTCTTGTCGAGCGAGCCGGTCTGCTGCGTGAGCGTCGTCTCGATCGCGCGCACCCGCTGAAGCAGCGAGTTGGCGAAGCTCTCGGCCCGTTCCGTCAGGCTCTTGTCGAAGGCGACCGTGCCTTGCTGGATCGCGCCAATGAACTGAGAGGCACGCTGATCGAGCGACTTGTTGAACGCGTTCGTGGTATCGCCGAGTTCCTTATCGAGCAAGCGCGCCCGCTGATCCACCATGGCGTTGAAATGGCCGATGCGGTCGTTGAGCGTCTTGTCGAGCAGGACCGAGCCCTGTGCAATCGTGTTGGTAAGGGCGTCAGTGCGGTCTCTCACCGTCTTCTCCATGGCGACGGCGCCTTGCGAGACGAGACCGGTGAACTGATCTGTCCTCTCGCGCATCATGCGGTCGATGCCGCCGACGCCCTGGCCGACCGCCTGCACGAAGGCTTCGGTGCGCTGCTTCAACGTATTGTCGAGCACGACCGCACCCTGGCCGATCGTGTTGGTAAGGGCTTCGGTGCGTTGCTGCAACGCGCTGTCGAGCACGACTGCGCCCTGGCCGATGGTATTGGTGAGGATGTCGGTGCGCTGCTTCAGCGTGTTGTCGAGCGCCACCGCGCCCTGGCCGATGGTTTGGGTGAGGGCCTCGGTGCGCTCGCGCAAGGTCTTGTCGAGCACCACGGCTCCCTGGCCGATCGTGCCGACGAGCGCGTCGGTGCGCTCCTTCAAGGCGCCTTCGAGCTGCACCGCGTTCTGCGCGACGGTGCCGATCAGAGCATCGGAGCGTTCCCTCAGCGTGTTCTCGAACAGGTTGACCCCCTGGACGATCGAGGCCGCGAACACGTCGGTGTGGTCCTTCAAAGTCTTGTCGAGGTTTGCGGCGCCTTGGCCGATCGAGGACGTAAAGGCATCGGTCCGGTCTTTCATGGTCTTGTCGAGAAGGATCGCGCCCTGTGCCACGGAATTCTCCAGCCCCTTGATGCGGGCAGCAAGGGATCCCTGCAGCGCCTCAGTGCGCTCCTTCATGGTCTTGTCGAGGGCAGAGGTCCTCTGCACCACGACGGTCTCGAGTGCGGCGAGATTTTGCGTGGCGGTATCGATCACCTGCGAGAGGCGTCCTTGCTCCTTGCCCAAACGCTCGAGCAGCATGGGCACGGCCTCGGTCACGCGGGACTGGGCCTTGTGCACCTGCTCGGCTGCTTCACTCGAGCGGGAGACGAGCAGTTCGGTGAGCTGAGTTCCGCGCTCGGCAAGCTTCTTGTCGATGGTGCTTGAGGCGGCGGCGATGTCACGCGCGACCTGCGCGCCTACGCCCTTCAACGCATCGCTCACCCGCGTGCTGTTGTTGGCAAGCGCCTCGCGCTCGGTGGCGAGCTCGCTGATCAAGTTCCTGACGCGAAGCTCATTCTCGCCATAGGACCGCTCGAGCGCCGCGACCTCGCTGTGCACCATGGCTTCGAGCTCGCTCGCCCGCCCAATGGCGCGTGAGATGGCGTCGTTCATGGCGGCGACCTGGCGGCGGATGGTCTGACCGACCGAGGCGACCGACTGCTCGGCGAGCTTGTCCGGCTCGGCGAGCCTGACCGCGACCTCGGTCATGGCTGAGGCCATCAAGCGCAGCTCCTGCGCGCGCCAAACGAGGAGCGCAAGGAACCAGAAGATGGTGATGGGGACGAGGATGGCGACGGCTGCGGTCAGCGCGGACGCGCTGCCGACCATGCCGGAGACACCGCCGGCTGAGATTTGCGCTGAGATGAGGCCGAAGGCGAAGAATCCGCCGATGATGAACCATACGACCGAAGCGGCAAGCGC
>JBLMXO010000178.1:0-11163 GCA_050257815.1 Actinomycetota bacterium | reverse complement strand
TCGCCGGCGTCGATCAGCCTTTGGTAGCGACCGCTGAGAAGTTGGCGCTTCACGGCAGGACGCAAGCCGTCGCGGCCGACATGGAAAGTCACATTGCCGCCGAGCTTGCCTCGCGGCATGGGCTTCCATTCACGGTGCTCCGCGTGATCGCCGATCCCGTCGAACGCGAACTCCCGCCCGCCGCTATTGTCGGCATGCGCCCTGATGGCGAGATCGACATCGCCGGGGTGATCGCGTCCTTAGCGAAAAAACCGACTCAGTTACGGGCGCTTATGGGGCTTGCCTTCGATACGAGGCGAGCCTTTGCCGAGCTACTCCGCTGCCATGATCTTCTCGGTTCTGGCCTCGGCTTCGGCGATCTCGGCTAGCCTCTGCTCGACGTGCCGCGAGAAGACATATTCCGCAGGCCTTTGCCCATCGAGCGGAATCTCGGGCGCCATCGGCCCGTCGGTTTTGATACCCTTGAGCGCGAGCGCCGTGACCTTCCACGGCTTCTTCACCGCATCGACTACGGCCGACGCCTCAAAGCCGCTATGCACCATGCAGTCGGCGCATTTTTCGTAATTGCCGGTGCCGTACCGCTCCCAGGCGGTGTCTTCCATCAGTTCCTTGAAAGTCTTGGCGTAGCCTTCGCCGAGCAGATAGCAAGGCCTCTGCCACCCGAACACCGTGCGGGTCGGATTCCCCCACGGCGTGCAGTGATAGGTCTGATTGCCGGCGAGGAAGTCGAGGAAGAGGTCTGACTGGAACAGCGGCCATTTGCGCCGCCCCTTTGCGCGGTGGAAGACGTCGCGGAAGAGCTGCTTGGTCTTGGCGCGGTTGAGGAAGTGCTGCTGGTCGGGCGCGCGCTCATAGGCATAGCCCGGAGAGATGGTGATGCCGTCGACATCGAGCTCGCGCACCGTATCGAAGAAATCTGCGACGCGCTCTGGCTTGGCGTCATTGAACAACGTGCAGTTGATGTTGACGCGATAGCCCTTGGCCTTGGCCGTGCGAATAGCGGCAACGGCCTTGTCGTAGACCCCGTCCCGGCACACCGAGCGGTCATGCATCTCCTTGTCGCCGTCGAGATGGACCGACCAGTTGAAGCGCGGATGCGGTGCGTACTGGCTGAGCTTCTTGTCCATGAGCAGCGCGTTGGTGCACACGGTGACATATTTGCCCTTGGCGAGCGCGCCTTGCACGATCTCCGGCAGCTCCTTGTGCAGAAGCGGCTCGCCCCCTGCGAGCACGACCACTGGTGCACCGCATTCGTCGATCGCCCCCATGCAATCGGCCACCGACAGACGCTGGTCGAGAATCTTGTCGGGATAATCGATCTTGCCGCAGCCGGCGCAGGCGAGGTTGCAGCGGAACAACGGCTCGAGCATCAACACGAGGGGGTAGCGGTGGCGGCCGCGCAAGTGCTGGCCGAGCACGTAAGCCCCGATCGTTATCGCCTGCCTGAGCGGAATTCCCATGAGGGTTCCTTGAGCCATTGGCGCCGAGGCGCTCAGCTAGGTTTAACCGTTCATGAGTTCGCGCGGAAGCCGGAAATAGACCTTTTCCTCCGCGCCGGAAAGGGCCGCGAGTTCGAGCGGCCCAAAGCGGGTGAGCGCCGCGATCACATCGTTGACCAGGACTTCAGGGGCCGAGGCGCCAGCCGTGAGACCCACCGTCATCGTGCTGTCGAACCATTCGTCCTTGAGCTCGCTACCATCGGCGACGAGGTAGCTCGGCACGCCCGATTCTTCGCCGATCTCACGCAGGCGGTTCGAGTTTGAGCTGTTCTTGGCCCCGACCACGAGGATGAGATCGACTTGGGTGGCGAGATCGCGCACCGCAGTCTGGCGGTTCTGCGTCGCGTAGCAGATGTCGCGCGTCTCTGGGCCGATGACATCCGTGAAGCGCCGCTTGACCGCCTCGATGGTCGCGCGCGTGTCGTCGACGCTGAGCGTCGTCTGGGTGATATAAGCGATCGGCGCATCGACCGGGATGTCGAGGCGGCCGACGTCCTCCCTGCCTTCGATCAGATGCACCTCGCCCTTGAGTTGACCCATCGTGCCTTCGATCTCGGGATGGCCGGCATGGCCGATGAGAATGACGATGCGGCCATTGTCGAGGTAGCGCTGGCCCTCGTGATGCACTTTGGCGACGAGAGGGCAAACCGCATCGAGCACCGAGAGTCCGCGCCGCTCGGCATCGACTTCGACGGCGCGGGACACACCATGAGCGCTAAAGATCGTCACGGCCCCGGCGGGCACTTCGGACAGGCTCTCGACGAAGCGCGCGCCCTTGGCCTCGAGGCTCCGCACGACATGGCGATTGTGGACGATCTCATGGCGCACATAAACGGGCGCGCCATATCGCTCGAGCGCGCGCTCGACGATCTCGATCGCGCGCACCACGCCTGCGCAGAACCCCCGCGGCTGCGCCAAAATGACTTTCATGACCCCGGCCCCCGAGCCCGGTTGGCACCCTTCCTGTCATTAGCTCGCCAAGCGGCGAATGGGTCAAGATGCTTCCCCGTCGCTGTCCGGTCACAATTTGCGGAAATCGCTTGCCAACGCTGCTACTTGGACCAGATGGCCTCAATCTAACCAAAGACGCAGGTGCTAGTCGCCCGCGTGCAAAAGGACGTGGCTCTCTACGCCGCCACTGAAACCGTGGCCGCGCGTGACGTAAAGGCGAGGGCTCGAAAATGCTTGAGAAATTGGCGGCGATATCGGCCGTTTGATCATGATCGAGACGGCAATCCTCAAGATCTTCAGGCTTTGCACTGCGCGGCCCGCGCTCACGCTTCTTCTTTACTTGCTGCTCACTGTCGGCGCCGTGCTGTTCACTGTCGAGAATTTTGCCATCCACACCGACACCAGCCAGCTCATCTCTCCGCGCCTCCCCTGGCGCCAGCGCGAATTGGAGCTTGATGCGGCATTTCCGCAACAGGTCGACACCCTCCTCGTGGTGGTCGATGGCGCCACTCCCGAACTTGCCGACGACGGGACAAAGCGGCTGGCCGAGGCGCTCTCCAAGGACCATGAGCATTTCGCGGCCGTGCACGAGACGGCGGGAGGGCCCTTCTTCGAGCATAACGGCCTCCTGTTCCTCTCGACCGAGGAGGTGCAGCGCACGGCCGACCAGCTCATTCGCGCTCAACCTTTTCTCGGCACGCTCGCAGCCGACCCCACTCTGCGGGGGCTGGCTCAGGCGCTCTCCTATATCCCCAAGGGCGTGAAAGAGGGCGCGATCGAGGCCAAGGACTTTGCCGCGCCGCTCGCGCGCCTCGCATCCACCATCGATGCGCTGCTCGCCGGCCAGCCGGCATCTTTTTCCTGGGGCGAGCTGATGACGGGGGAAGCGCCGGGCCCACGCGAGCTTCGCCGCTTCATCAACGTGAAGCCGGTGCTCGATTTCGAAGACCTTCAGCCGGGAGCCGCGGCCTCAGACGCGATCCGTAAGGAGGCCGTCGAGCTTGGTCTCACCAAAGAGGACGGCGTGACCGTGCGCCTCACCGGGCCCGTGGCCATGGCCGACGACG
Organism: Actinomycetota bacterium; assembly: GCA_050257815.1. Taxonomy (GTDB): domain Bacteria; phylum Pseudomonadota; class Alphaproteobacteria; order Rhizobiales; family Methyloligellaceae; genus Methyloceanibacter. The sequence goes on along the minus strand of JBLMXO010000178.1, from coordinate 7,646 downwards.
AGTTTGGCACCGTCGCCGACGGCGCCCTGCGCAACGTCATGCTTACCGTTGCTGCGGTCTTAATCATCCTGTGGCTCGCCCTCCGCTCGGGCCGACTCATGTTCGCGGTGATGCTCTCCCTTTTCATCGGTTTGGCGATCACCGCCGCGATCGGCCTGGCCATGGTCGGTGCGCTCAACCTCATCTCGGTGGCGTTTGCCGTGCTGTTCGTCGGCATCGGTGTCGATTTCGGCATCCAGGTCGCTGTGCGCTATCGGCAAGAGCGACACGTCAAAGGCGATCTCGATCCCGCGCTTGCGTCGACCGCCGCGCGCATCGCCAAGCCGCTCACGCTTGCCGCGACCGCGACCGCCGCCGGCTTCTATGCCTTCCTGCCAACCGCCTATCGCGGCGTGTCCGAGCTCGGTCTGATCTCGGGCACCGGCATGATCGTCGCCTTCATCATCAGCATCACGCTCCTGCCTGCGCTGCTCCTGCTGCTCAAACCACCGCCCGAGCCAGAGGGCGTCGGCTACCGGCAATTCGCTCCCGTCGACCGCTTCATGGCGCGCCACCGCGTAGCGATCCTCGTCCTCGCCGCACTCGCTGTCGCGGCAGGGTTGCCGCTGTTCAGAGACCTCAAATTCGACTTCAACCCGCTGAATTTGCGCAGCGCCAAGGTGGAATCGGTTTCAACCCTGCTCGACCTGATGCAGGTCCCTGAAACCTCGCCCAATGTGATCAACGTGCTGACACCCTCGATCGAGGAGGCAGACGTTCTCGCCAGGCGGCTCGACAAGCTACCCGAGGTCGCAAGCACGCTAACCTTGCAGAGTTTCGTGCCCGAAGACCAAGACCACAAGCTCGCCGTCATCGCCGATGTCGCATCCATCCTCGATCCGACTCTCGACCCGCCCACGATCAAAGCGCCACCGAGCGATGCCGAGACGCAAGCAACTCTTAAAGATGCGGCCGATGCCTTTCTCGCCGACGACGAGAGCTCGGCGATCGGGAAATCGCTGAAGGCACTGGCGGAGGCTTATGCCACGAAGCGCGCAGCCATCGAGAGGACGCTGCTCGGCGGCTTGAAGCTCCGCCTCAATGAGGTCAAGACGAGTCTTCATCCCGAGCCGGTGACTCTCGCCACGCTGCCCGCGGATCTACACCAGGACTGGGTTAGCAAAGATGGACGCGCCCGGGTCGAGGTCAGACCGAAAGGCGATCAGAACGACAACGAGACGATGAAGCGCTTTGCAACCGCCGTTCTCGAAGTCGCACCAAACGCAACGGGAACGCCGATCCTCATCCAGGAATCGGCCAAGACCATCGTGCACGCCTTCCTCCAGGCCGGCGCGCTTGCGCTCATCCTCATCACGCTGACCTTGTTCTTCGCCTTACGCCGGGTGACCGACGTGCTGGTCACTCTTGTGCCGTTGCTGCTCGCTTGCGTGGTCACTTTGGAGCTCACCGTTCTCTTCGGCCTTCCGCTCAACTTCGCCAATATCATCGCGCTGCCGCTTCTGCTTGGCGTCGGCGTGGCCTTCAAGATCTATTACGTCATGGCGTGGCGGGAGGGCGTCACCAGCCTGCTCGCTTCATCCCTCACGCGTGCCGTGCTGTTCAGCGCCGCAACCACAGCGTCGGCCTTTGCCAGCCTTTGGCTGTCGAACCACCCAGGCACGTCGAGCATGGGCAAGCTGCTGAGTCTTGCTCTCGTCACCACGCTCGTCGCCGCCGTGCTGTTTCAGCCGATCCTGATGGGGCCGCCGCGTCAGACGAAAGAAGAAGGTCAACGTCCGCGAGAGCCCGCGCCCGAGCCCGCTCCCGCAGATCGGGAATGACGAGAAAATCAGGCCGGCAAGTCGCGGCGCTCGCGCAAGAAGCGGAAGAACTCGAGCCCTTCGCGCAGTCTCCGCTTCATCATCTCGGGGCTACGCACCATCTCGCCGACGATCGCAGCGATCTTGGGCGCACGAAAATAGAAGCGCTTGTAGAAGTCCTCGACCGACTCGAAGATTTCGGTATGGCTGAGATGCGGATACGAGATCGGCGCGATCTGCGTGCCGAGATCGGTCAAAAGCTCCTCATCGTCGTAATGCAGCCAATTGTTTTCGCGGGCCTGATTATGCAGGAACGTGCCGGGATAGGGCGCCGCGAGCGAGACCTGGATGGTGTGCGGATTGATTTCCTTGGCGAAGCTGATCGTCTCCTCGATGGTCTCCTTCGTCTCCCCTGGCAGACCAAGAATGAAGGTGCCGTGGATGACGATGCCGAGGTCGTGGCAATCCTTGGTGAAGCGCCGCGCGACGTCGACCCTCATGCCCTTCTTGATGTTATGCAGGATCTGCTGATTGCCTGACTCGTAGCCGACGAGCAGAAGGCGCAAGCCGTTGTCCCGCATCACCTTCAACGTGTCATAAGGAACGTTGGCCTTGGCGTTGCAGGACCAAATGAGACCAAGCTTGCCGATTTCCTTCGCTAGCGCTTCGACGCGCGGCAGATTGTCGGTCAGCGTATCGTCGTCGAAGAAGAACTCCTTCACTTGGGGGAAGGCGGCCTTAGCCCAGCGCAATTCCTCGATCACATGGCCGACGCTTCGCACGCGATAGCGATGGCCGCCGACCGTCTGCGGCCACAGGCAGAAGGTGCAGCGCGATTTGCAGCCGCGCCCCGTATAGAACGAGATATAGGGGTGCTTGAGGTAGCCGCCGAAATAATTCTCGATGGTGAGATCGCGCTTGTAGACCGGCGTCACAAACGGAAGCTGGTCCATGTCCTCGAGAACGGCGCGGTCGGGATTGTGCACGATGGCGCCCTCGCCATTGCGATAGGAAAGGCCGGCGACCTTGGCGAAGTCGCGGTCCTCGGCGACCTCCTTGATGGTGTAGTCGAACTCGTTGCGCGCCACGAAATCGATCGCGCGCGAGGCTTCGAGGCTCTCCTTCGGCTCGACAGCGACCTTGGCACCGATGAAACCGATCTTGAGATTTGGGTTGAGCTCTTTCATCGCCTCGGCGGTCTTCACGTCGCTTAGAAAAGAAGGCGAGGACGTGTGGAGGACAAGCAGCTCATAGTCCCGGGCATAAGGCGAGATGTCGGCGAAGCTCAGACGGTGCGGTGGCGCATCGATGAGCTTCGATTGCGGGACGAGGGCGGCAGGTTGGGCGAGCCATGTCGGATACCAGAACGAGCGCACTTCGCGCCGCATCTGATAACGCGCGCCGGCGCCGCCGTCGAACCCGTCATAGGATGGAGCCTGCAGGAAGAGCGTTCGCATAACCGTCCCTCAGCTCGGCGTCAGAGTTCCATCGGAGCGAAGCTCATAGCGATGGCCGCGCCATTTCACTGTCCCCGGCAAGAAGCTTGCCACGAAGGTGGCGAAGCTCAAGAGATCGCGAAACGGGCTGAGCCAAATTGCGCCGCCCTCGTAACCCCCGTCGCGGAGCCTCTCTGCTTGTATCGAAACAATCATCCTTGAGGCAAGCGTGAGCAAGAGGACTATGAGGCTCGGGAGGTTGAAGCCGGCAAAGATTGCCGCGGCAAGCGCGAATGGCGTCGGATTGGTCACGACGAGGCCCAAATAGCCCAAGGGATCGATGCTACGGATCGTGCGCGCCGCGCGAAGCTCATGGCTGAAGAGGTCGGCGAGGGTGCGGTCGTAGCAGGTGTGGCTGACGAGGAAGGGCGGAATTGCAACGCGAAGTCCGAGCCGGCGGACCGCCGTTCCCATCGCATAGTCATCGGCGAGCCGGTTGGCGAATGCCTCGAAGCCGCCGATTCGGGCCAAAGTCTCCCTACTAAGGGCCATAGTGGCACCAAAGCAGGGCTTGGCCAGGCCCAATTTGAGCCCGACGAGGGCATTGGGCAGGAAGTGGCTGTTGATGCCCTCAGCGGCGAGGCGGGACCACAGCCCGGCCACTGGCACCCCGCGATAGAGGCAGCTTACGATCCCGACGCCGGGCTCATCGAGCGCCGCGATCACATTTTCGAGATAGGTCGCCTCGACCCTGATGTCGCTGTCTGACAGCACGAGGACATCGTGACTGGCATGAGGCAACATATTGATAAGATTTGAGACTTTCCGGTTGGCACCGTGCAGCTTGGGATCGACCAAAAGCACGATATCACGCTCGGGAAAGCGCTTCTTAAGGCGTTCGACCACGAGTGCGGCTGGGTCGCTCGCCTCGCGAAGGCCAAAAATCAGCTGGATTTCTCCACCATATTCTTGCTGGCAGAACGAAGTGAGATTTGCCTCGAGTTCGGGCTCGGTGTCATAAAGAGGCTTGAGTACCGAGACAGCTCGGGTACAAAATTTAGGAGTGGTGCATTTTTGGGCAAAGTGCCGCAGAAGCCCTGCCGCAATCAGGGCATAGAGGCAGCCTAAAATTGCGACGAAAGTGCAGATTAGCCACAACGAGATCAGCAGTTTCGGGGTAAACTCGAACATTAACGAGCCCTGGGTTTGGGCGCAGGAGCCCCTGCCGACGGGGTGGGGCGCATGAGGGTTAGAGACCTTACCATTGCGGGCCGCGTGGCGGCGCTATCGCTTGCGTGCGGGCTTTCGGCCTGCGCGTCGGGCGGCGTTGCTCCGTCGCCTGAGTTTCTCGCCTCCCAGCCTTCCGCCAGCATAGAGAAGAACACGGCAGCTCCCGTCGCGCCCCCGACCGACGTCGCTGATTTGCCTGACAATCAGGGCACGACTGCCGATCCCTACGAGAAAATGAATCGCGCGATGTTCGAGCGCAACCAGCGCTTCAATCACGCCGTCATTTATCCCGTGGCCAAGGCCTATCACAATCAAGTTCCCGACCAGGTGCGGAAGTCGGTGGCGAACTTCGCCAATAATCTCGGCGAGCCAATGGTCTTCGCCAATGACCTGCTACAGCTTAGGTTGGGCGCAGCGGCAACGACCGCCGGACGCTTTGCCATGAACTCGACAATCGGCGTCGGCGGTTTGTTTGATGTCGCCAGCAAGCAGGATCTCACCCAACAGACGGGTGATTTCGGCCAGACGCTTTATGTCTGGGGCATGCGCAAGACCGATTATCTCATTGTGCCGGTTATCGGCCCGACTAATGTGCGCGACCTGATCGGTACGACTGTGGACTTTATTGCCACCATTCCGGCCGGCGGCTTGCTGCAGTCCGGGCTCGTGGCATCGCAATACGCGACACAGGTCACCAATACCGCGAACACGCTGGCCGTTGCCGGATCGGTCGCAACGCCTATCACCAAGCTCGACGACGTTGAGCAGATGCAAACGCTCGAGGACAGCTCGCTCGACTTCTACACGATGTTGCGCAGCGTCGTTGAGCAGAAGCGCCAGGCGGAGCTCGACCAAGCTGTGGCAACGAGCCTGTGGACGGCGCCGCCGCCGAGCCAGACGATGGCGACCGCCTCGCCGAGCACGCTCCTTCGACGAGATCCGCCCCGTGCCGCCAAGGAGCAGGAGCTATTGAACAACGTCCTGCCCACCGTGCAGTGATGGCATTGCCACGCTAGTTTGCGCCGACCGGCTAGAGAAATTCGTGAGTAGAGGTCATATGTCGCCGTCGACCATCAGGAAGCTCATCGTTGCGCTCTCCCTCGCGGTGCTGATTCAGGCACCGGCTTACGCCGCAGATCCCGCCGCTTCGCGCATTACCGTCTTCTACGGCTCCTTGCTCGACACCATGAAGCAGGCGAAGCAGCTGGGCGTGAAGGGACGCTACGACAAGCTCTCGCCCGTGCTGGCCAAAACCTACGACCTGCCCGTGATGTCGAAGCTTGCGGTCGGCCCCGCCTGGGCTACGCTGACCCCGCAGCAGCAGGCCGCCATCATCAACGCCTTCACCCGTATGACGGTGGCCACCTATGCCAGCCGCTTTGATGGCTTCTCTGGCGAACAGTTCCAGGTCCTGCAAACGAGCGACCGAGCCAACGGTGACAAGATCGTGCAGACGCAGATCGTCAAATCCGACGGCGGCGCCGTGCCACTCAATTATTTGATGCGCAAATCGGGTGCAGACTGGAAGATCGTGGACATCTATCTCGACGGTACGATCAGCGAGCTGGCCAATCGCCGGGCAGAATTTGGCGCAATTCTGAAATCCGGCGGGCCGGACGCTCTCGTGGCCTCTCTCAACAAACAAGGCGATAAATTGTTGACCGGGAGCTGATCGAGGGCTTGGATTGAGTTTGCACCGCCAGTCTTAGGGGGACAATGGCGGGCAATAGCGGGGGCAGGGGGTATGGAGGTAGGGGTCGCGCGGGCGTCGAAGACGCCTGTTCTGGACAAGGTCGATACGCCCGAAGATCTCCGCGCTTTGCCGGAGTCAGACCTGCCGCAACTCGCCGCCGAGCTGAGGCAGGAATTGATCGACGCGGTCTCGGTGACCGGCGGTCATCTCGGCGCCGGGCTCGGCGTGGTCGAGCTGACCGTCGCTCTGCATTATTTGTTCGACACGCCGCGCGACCGGTTGATCTGGGACGTCAGCCACCAGGCCTACCCGCATAAGATTCTGACTGGACGAAGAAACCGTATTCGCACGCTGCGTCAGCCGGGCGGCCTGTCGGGCTTCACGCGGCGCGCCGAAAGCGAGTTCGATCCGTTCGGAGCCGCCCACTCCTCGACCTCGATCTCGGCCGGCCTCGGCATGGCCGTGGCGCGCGATCTCACCGGTGGCGACAAGCGGGTCGTCTGCGTGATCGGCGACGGCGCGATGAGCGCGGGCATGGCCTATGAGGCGATGAATAATGCTGGCGCTCTCGGCTCGCGCCTGATTGTCATTCTCAACGACAACAACATGTCGATCGCCCCGCCAACCGGCGCGCTCTCGACCTATCTCGCACGCATCACCTCGAGCCGCTCTTATCTATTCTGGCGCGGCTTCTTCAAGCGGCTGGCGACGTGCCTCCCCAAGCGCTGGGAGCGCAGGCTCGAGCGGCTTGAGTTGTTCGCGCGCCATTTCTGGCAAGGCGGCATCTGGTTCGAAGAGCTCGGCTTCTACTATGTCGGCCCGATCGACGGGCACGATCTCCGGCAGCTCCTGCCAGTCCTGCGCAACGTCCGTAACGCGGAGAATGGGCCGATCCTCGTTCACGTCGTCACCAAGAAGGGCAAAGGCTATGCGCCGGCGGAAGCCTCGGCCGATAAATATCACGGGGTCGGCAAGTTCAACGTGATGACCGGAGCGCAGGCGAAGTCGGAGGCCAAGGCGCCGACCTATACGCGGGTGTTTGCCGATAGCCTTATCGCCCAGGCGAAGAAGGACGACAAGATCGTCGCCATCACTGCGGCAATGCCGGACGGCACCGGGCTTGACCGCTTTGCCAAGGAGTTCCCAGAACGCACCTTCGATGTCGGAATCGCGGAGCAGCATGCGGTGACGTTTGCCGCGGGACTTGCTTGCGAAGGAATGAAGCCGTTCGCCGCGATCTATTCCACCTTCCTCCAGCGCGGCTATGACCAGGTCGTTCATGACGTTGCCATCCAAAGCCTGCCCGTCAGATTCGCCATGGATCGCGCGGGCCTCGTCGGCGCCGACGGACCGACCCATGCGGGCTCGTTCGATCTCGCTTATCTCGGCTGTTTGCCCAACTTCGTCCTCATGGCCGCGAGCGACGAGGCCGAGCTCAGACACATGGTCGCCACGCAAGTGACGATCGGCGATCGGCCTTCCGCCGTG
>JBLMXO010000177.1:0-4199 GCA_050257815.1 Actinomycetota bacterium | reverse complement strand
AGGAGCGGGATGAGTGGCAGGCCAAGGATCACGAAATAGTCGCCGTCGATCTTCTCGAACAGTTGAATGCCGATCGACTCGACCTGATAGGCGCCGACCGAGTTCAACACCTCCTCGCCGGTGGCGGCGAGATAGTGGCCGATGAACTGAGGACTAAGCTTGCGCATGGTGAGCGTTGCGATCTCGGTCGTGGCCCAGAGCGTTTCGCCGTTGGTGGCGACGGCAACCGAGGTATGCAGCGTATGCGTCTTGCCGGAGAGGTCGAGCAGCTGCTTCCGCGCCGCCTCCATGCTGTCAGGCTTGGACAGGATCTGGTCGCCGAACGCGAGCACCTGATCTGCGCCGATGACATAGGCCTTGGGCGCGAGATCGCTCACCGCTTCTGCCTTGGCGCGCGCGAGCACTTCTGCCACGTCGTGGGCTCCGAGCGCCTTTTCCCCGCTCACCGCCTGGCGCATGACGCTCTCGTCGAGTCCTGGCGGTTCGACGATGAAGGCAAGCCCTGCGTCTTCGAGCACCCGCGCACGGATTTTGCTGGTCGAGGCGAGGATGAGTGGCGGGCGTCCCGCTTGCAGGAAGCCGTTCATGCTTCGAGCGCCGGCGCTTCACGGTCGTGATAGAGGCGGATGATGGCCGCCGCGGTTTCCTCGATCGAGCGCCGCGTTACGTCGATGATCGGCCAGCCATGGCGCGCGCACAACTGCCGCGTTTGCGCGATTTCTGCCGCGATCGCGTCGCGGTCCACATAGTGCTCAAGGTGATTGTGCGACTGCTCGATGACGCGGTTCTGGCGCACCTGGGAGATGCGCTCGGCGGAAGCCACGAGCGCCACCACGAAGGCACGGGTCGGCTGCTCGAGCTGAGGCGGCAGAGGCATGCCGCCGACGAGCGGCACGTTCGCCGTCTTGAACCCGCGATTGGCGAGATAGATGGAGGTCGGCGTCTTCGACGTGCGACTGATGCCGATCAGGATGATGTCGGCATCGTTCAGGTTTTGCGGCAGATGGCCGTCGTCATGCAGCATGGTGAAGTTGAGCGCCTCGATGCGGCGGAAATAGTCGGCATCGAGCACGTGCTGCCCGCCCACCGTGGGCGTCGCCGGTGTGCCGAGATAGGACTCGAATACCTGGAGAATCGGCTTCAGCGCGAACACGCACGGCACATTGAGACGCCGGCAGGACTTCTCGAGCTCCTCGGCAAGCTCCCGGTTGAACAGGGTGTAGAGGACGATGCCGGGCGCCGCCTCCACGTCCTTCAACACCCGCTCGAGCTCACGCCGGCTCCGCACCAGCGGGTGGAGGTGCTCGATCGCCCGCACTTGCGCATATTGCACCCGCACCGCCTTGGCGATGACGGTCAGCGTCTCGCCGGTCGAGTCGGAGATCATATGCAGGTGAAAAGTGCGCTGGATATCCATAGTAGTCCCTCTGGATAACCTTGTTGGGTTAAGGGAGCAACTATGCCTCCTTTCGTCCTCCTCCCGCTCTGTGCCTGAGAAGTAGGACAGGTTCTTCACAGATTCGCAGATGTCGAGAAAATGACGCCTCCCACACCGCGCCCCGCAATACCTCTTGCGATCCCCAGCGGCTTACGCCTCATCTCCACAGACCATTCAGCCTTTGCCAGCAGCTCGCTCAGAGCCCAGAGAGGCTTGGAGCATAGCTCGCGGCGATGCCTTCCATGGCAGTTAACCACAAGCCCACCGCCGGCCGGCAATTCATACCTAAGCTCGTTTGCGAGTCCTGTAGAGAGCCTGGTGACAGCGCTGAATGTCCGCTATCCACGCCCAAACAGTAACAGTAGAAACCTATTAGAGATTCTCTCTATTATTTTTTAGAGGCCGGTGATGGCGCGTACCCTTCCCGCGGACAGTCCCTTGCTCAAGGCCCTCTCTGGGCAACCGAACTCCCCGCCTCCGATCTGGCTTATGCGCCAAGCGGGACGCTATCTGCCCGAATATCGTGAAGTCAGGAGCCGGGTCGCCTCGTTTCTCGATCTCTGCTGTCGGCCTGATTTAGCGGCTGAAGTCACACTGCAGCCCCTACGGCGGTTCGATCTCGATGCAGCAATCGTCTTTTCCGACATTCTCATCGTGCCCTATGCGCTCGGCCAGAGAGTGGAGTTCGTCGAAGGCGAAGGGCCGAGGCTCGACCCGATCAAGGATGGGCGCGCCTTGGCGAAGCTCGATCGCGATGGCGCCGAGAGGGGGCTCTTACCCGTCTATGAGACGCTCGAGAGAGTTTGTGCCAACCTTCCGCGAAACGTCCCGGTGATCGGCTTTTGTGGAGCGCCGTGGACCGTCGCGACCTACATGATCGAGGGTCGTGGCAGCAAGGACCAGGCCGAGGCGCGGCTTTTCGCCTATCGCGAGCGCGAAGTGTTTCAAGGCCTCATCGATCTTCTGGTCGAAACCTCCGCCGGCTATCTGCTCAATCAAGTGAATGCTGGGGCGAGCGCGCTACAGATTTTCGACAGTTGGGCAGGCAGTCTGCCGGAAGATGAATTCGCTCGCTGGTGCATTGAGCCGACTCGGCGCATTGTTGAGCGGCTCAATGGCTCAGCGCCTGGCGTCCCCGTCATCGGTTTCCCTCGTGGCTCAGGGCCTCTCGCTGTGCGTTATGCGAAGGAGACGGGCGTTGACGCCATTAGCTGTGACACCAGCCTGCCGCTTGCGTGGATCAGAGATGAACTTCAGCCGCTCCTCCCCGTTCAGGGCAATCTCGACCCGCTTCTGCTCGTTGCCGGAGGGCCCGAGCTCGATGCCCACGTCAAATCGATCCTCGCAAGCCTTGGCCAGGGTCCCTTCATCTTCAATCTCGGCCATGGCATTCAGCCTGAGACGCCGATCGCCCATGTCGAGCGACTGATCAAGCTCGTCAAAACTGAAGCCGCCTGAAGAACTCTCGCAATTCCGATGCTGCTCGCCTATATCAAAGCCTTCCACATCATCGCCATCATCGCCTGGATGGCAGGTCTCCTCTATCTTCCCCGCCTTTTCGTCTACCACGCGATGAGCAAGACGGGCTCTGAGCAGTCCGAGACCTTCAAGGTGATGGAGCGGAGGCTGCTCCGATACATCACCACGCCGGCGATGATTGCGAGTTGGCTATTTGGTCTTTGGCTCGCCTTCTCCGGCGTGATCGACTGGGCCAAGGACGGCTGGTTCCACTTGAAGCTTTTCCTCGTCCTGGTGCTCTCCGCCTATCATGGGCTGTTGGCCAAGTGGACAAAGGACTTTGCGCTCGATCGGAACACACATTCGGCACGTTTCTATCGCATAGCCAATGAGGTCCCGACGGTGCTCATGATCTTGATCGTGATCCTCGTCGTCGTCCGTCCCTTCTAGAAGGAGGCAAAACTATTTCCGCCCGGCGCTCGGGTCTGCTATAAGTCGAGTCGCATCCAGTTCGGGACGCTGTCGCGGCCCTTCCTTTCCCCAAAAAAGATCGGGTCCCCCGGAGTGGAGCAGGCGGCGCACGTTCGCCTTCCCGCCGAGGCAAATCCTATCCCCACCTTTCACTGTCGCGCTTGAATGTCGCGACTACCGAAAACCCTAGAACCATCCCATTCCCGTTTGGAGTAGCAGCGCATGCAGGAAATGAAGCTGCAAGATTTGAAGACGAAGTCGCCGACGGAGCTCCTGAGCTTCGCCGAAGAGGTCGCGGTCGAGAACGCCAGCGCCATGCGCAAGCAGGAGTTGATGTTCGCGATCCTGAAGCAGCTCGCCGCGCGCGAGATCGAGATCACCGGCACCGGCGTCGTCGAGGTGCTGCAGGACGGCTTCGGCTTTCTGCGCTCGCCCGATTCGAATTATCTCGCCGGTCCCGACGACATCTATGTGAGCCCGAGTCAGATCAGGCGCTTCGGTCTGCGCACCGGCGACACCGTCGAAGGCCAGATCAGGAGCCCGAAGGAGGGCGAGCGATATTTCGCCTTGCTCAAGGTCAACACCATCAACTTCGAGGATCCCGAGAAGCAGCGTCATAAGATCCATTTCGACAATCTGACACCGCTCTATCCCGATGAGTGGCTGCAGATGGAGATCGAGAAGCCGACTACCAAAGACTTGACCGGCCGCGTCATCGACATCGTCGCCCCGCTCGGCAAGGGCCAGCGCGGACTGATCGTGGCGCAGCCCAGAACCGGCAAGACCATCATCCTCCAGAACATCGCCCACTCGGTCACGGAGAATCATCCCG
>JBLMXO010000176.1:0-8346 GCA_050257815.1 Actinomycetota bacterium | reverse complement strand
TTCAAGCCTTACGTCTATCTCACCGCTTTCGAGACCGGCAAATACACGCCGAATACCGTCGTGAGCGGCGGCGGTGCCTCTTGCGGCCGTTGGGCGCCGCACAACTATTCCGCCGGCGAGGGCAACACCATGGCCCTGCACGATGCCCTTGCCCATTCGATTAACACCATCGCAGTCAAGGTTTCCCTCGATGTCGGCCGCGACAAGGTGCTTGAGACGATGAAAAAGTTGGGAATCACGCGACTGAAGAAGACCTGCTCTCTTGCCCTTGGCGACCAAGGGCTGACACCGCTTGAGCATGTCACCAACTATGCCGTCTTTGCCTCAGGCGGTCTTGAGGTCCATTCCTACGGCATCGAGGAGATTAGGGGCCTGGCCAGCGGCGAAGTACTTTACAATCACGACCGCGACACGCCGCCACGCAAGCAGATCTTCTCACGCAAGTCGATCGAGATGCTGAACACGATGATGCAGCAGGTCGTCACCGGCGGAACCGGGCGGGCGGCCAACCTCGACTTCACCTATGCCATTGGCAAGACAGGCACGAGCTCGAACTTCCGCGACGCCTGGTTCATGGGCATGACCGGCCAATATGTCGCCGGCGTCTGGATGGGCAACGACGACTTCACACCAATGGCGCGCGTGACGGGCGGCAGTTTCCCGGCCCAGACCTGGCACAATTTCATGGTCGCGGCGCACGACACCGACAACATTGCACAGCTCCCCGGCATCGCCATCCATCCGGTGCAGGCGGCCGAGCGGGCGAGACTTGCCGCCGCTGCTGCACAGAACGCTGCCGCTAATCCGGAAGCTCCGCCTCCACCAGTGACCGAGAATGTCAGGGATATGTCGCTGGCGACGAAACAGGTGCTCGACAAGATCGCGGCATTGCTGAAGGATGCTCGCCGTCTGTCGCCGAATGATCAGAAGCCCGACCATGCGGAGGTATCGCCCGCTGCGGCGGCTCAGCCGAAGCCCAGTCTCGCCGCTGCCGGAAATGCCGAAGGCTCCCAGAACCCGGCGACGGCCAGCGCGGCCGACCAGCCAACCACGCCGCAAGGCTCGATCTCAACCATCAGCGACAGCGGCACGGCCTCCCCGCATTAGTCGAGCGGCCGCGTTAGTCTGTAAGTGAAGGACGACGACCGCTTGACCAGCGTCCTGCCAGATCAACCATTTGGTCTCGCCGCTCCTCGCGCCAAGCCCTGGGTCGAGGAGGGTAGTCATTCGATGCGCTCGCTCGCCTATTTCATCGGCACTTTCGCCGTCGCACTGCTGCTCGGCATCGGCTCGGCCTGGTACATGACAGAGGAGGGCTCGCCGCTGACGACGACGAAGGTCGGTCCCTGGGCGAGTTGGAATGCGCTGGGCAATCCGCAGGCAGATCCTTATACCAGGGCACACCTCGCCCGGATCGGCAGACTTCCGCTGACTTCGACGGTCGCTCGTTACTTTGTCGCCAAGACCGATAGCGCGGGTCATGGTCTCACTTCGGCGTGCGAATATCTCATCGTAGGCCTGCCGATCAACGCCAGGTGGTGGTCCCTCGCCGTTTATGACAGCTCCGGTAGCCTGATCGAGAACCCCTCGAACCGCTACGCATTCAGTAGCGAGGAAGCCCTGCGCCACGCTGACGGTTCCTACCGCATCCACTTGGCGCGTACGGCGCGACCCGAAAACTGGCTTCCGAGCGGCGACGATACCGATCGGAACCTCGTGTTGCTGCTCAGGATCTTTTCGCCGCGGGAGACTGATTCGCTTGGCATCGGCCTCGTCCCCGATGACCGGCTGCCCAAGATCGAGCGTGTCTCATGCGAATAAGGATTCCAGGACTCTATATCGTGCTCTGCCTCGTGCTTGCCGGGCTGATTCACGTTGTCGCCGTGCTCACCCTTCCTGTGCTTGCTCCCAAGAACGCCTATGCGCGGCTCGCGGCTCTCGGTCCCGCCAATACGATGATCGAGCTCGCGGCCGCGACACCGGGCCGGCAAGCAATGCCGATGATGGCGCCTGATGTGCGCTATGCGTTTTGCCGCTTCGACCTGACCGACGGTCCGGTGCGGTTGAGCGCGACCATCGGCGACGATCTCTGGCTGTTCGGGCTCTATACGACAGAGGGGGACAATTTCTACGCCGTCGCCGGTGCTGATCTCAAAAAGCGCGACGTTCAATTCGTGATTGTTTCACCCGACCAGACTGTCGAGGACACGGGCGTCGATTCCCCCGAAAGCTCCGACGAAATCCTGGTGGTGAATTCTCCCGTGAGCGAAGGGATTGCGATGATCCGGGCGCCGCTCAAGGGACCGAGCCGTGCGGCGCGTGCGGACCAAGCGCTCAAGGCCACGTCCTGCGCGCCTTACACGACTCAGAAATCTGGGTAAGTAGAACCTATTTCTTGCGGCCGCGTTGGGCCCGTCTTCGCGATGGAGCCCCTGTGTGTCTCGGTGTGTCGCTCGATGCCCTACGCTCGATGCGAACTCCGGGAAAAATGATGATCTCGCCGAGCGAACCAGTCTCGAGCTTTTCGATTCGGCTTCCGGCTTCCTCGCTCCGGCGGAATTGCAGGATGATCCCCATTCTCGATCTCCACGGCTCGCACATCCAAGGGGCCTCTGTTCCCCTCGCCGCATTGATTAAGGCGCAGGTAAGGTTAACGAAGCCCTAACCGCGACCGTCACAGGCAGCATTGCATCATTCCTCAATCGCGTCGCCCAGAAAATGACGTCCGCGTCGGTCTTCGATCTCGATGATCCAGAGATCGGAATCAAATCGTCTCTGCCGCTTGAGATAGACTGAGGCGTCGGCCACGCTCACGGCCTGATCCTCAAGACAGCTCACCCAACGCCGTTCGCTCTCGCTCCCCTCAACTCCGGCCGGCGCCGGTCCGTACAGCCTGACAGTGCCATCGAGGCGATCGACGCAAATGAAGATGACGCCGGCGGCCTCGTCTCCCCGCCGCACAACCACGGCGGGGACGCCTTCAGCCTGGCAACGGCGAAGATACGCGCTGACCCAGATGCCACTCTTGACCCGCATGTGGCGAATATAGGCTCTTGCCTAAGGCGCCGCGGCTGTTTTGGTGACGTCGCGGCCGGTGACGCGCTTCAACTCGCGAAGCAATTCGGGAGTGATGCGTCCGGTCTGGCGGATCTTGCGATCATGCTGAAATGCCGTAATGGCGCGAGTGGTCGAAGATCCCATGGCTCCATCCACTGGCCCTGGCGCATAACCGAGATCGGCGAGAACTTGCTGCACCGCCTTGACCGATGAATTGGACGCATTCGTCTTGGCCTTCGCGGGCGAGGAGTCACCGGCGCCATCCACCGAGCCGGTCGTGGCGGCCGGCGGCTTCACGCTGTCGCCGAGCAGGATATGGCGCAAAAGATCGTCAGACGCCTGACCGGTAACGGGCAGCCCCTCGCTCCCCTCATAGGCCGAGATCGCGGCTCGGGTCTTGTCAGTAAGTTTGCCGTCGGCGGGTCCGACATCATAACCGCGCGTCGCAAGCTCGCGTTGCACGGCCTTGACCAGAAGTTCCGGCGTGCCGTTGTCAGCTTGCAGCGGCGGAGGTTCAGGAAGGTCGGTGCTGACCGGAGGCAGCTTCGCCTGCTCAACCGGAGCAACCGGGGCTACCGCAACGTTGGACGCTGGAGCAGAAGACGGCGTACTGGCGATGACCTTCGGTGATTGAGACGCCGAGATCAGCGCCGGCCCGTGCTGGTCCTGCAAGTAAAGCGCGTTGTAGATGATGGTCCCGGTCAAGGCGACGAACGCCAGGAACACAAGACGCGTAATCACCACGCCCATCGATCACGGTTAGGTCAGGGTTTCCAATGCCGGAAAGTGAAGATCACCCCCGTTAGCAGCCATCTTGGCGTCCGAAGCTAAAGAGAAGTTAAACGCGAGCGCCCGAGTTGTGCCCCTCCTCACGCAGCCGAAACTCGTGGCATCTCGGCTTCCGCTGATTCGGTTGCGCTGTCGAGCGGCAGGACGAGCGAAGCAGTCGTCCCGGTTCCCAGCGTGCTCGCAAGCTCGAGCTTTCCGCCATGCAGCTTGGCGAGCCCTTTCACCACCGACAACCCGAGCCCTGCGCCCTCATAGCTCCGGTCGTAGGAGTTGTTCGCCTGGACGAAAGGCTTGCCGAGCTTAGGCAGGTCGGCTTCGGCGATGCCGATGCCGTTATCGGAGACGGATAAGACGACATTGCGGCCCACTACCTTGGCCGAGACTCTCACCCATCCGCCCGGATCGGTGAACTTGATGGCATTGGAGATCACGTTGAGCAGCATCTGCTTGCAGGCGCGCTTGTCGGCGGGAAGCTCGGGAATGCCGGGCTCGATGTCGACGATGAGCGAGAGCGATCGCTGCTCGGCAGTGTGGCGCATGATATCGCAGCAGGATTTGACTAGCGGGCCGACCTCGAATGGCTCTTTCACGATCTTGAACTTCCCCGCCTCGATCTTCGACATGTCGAGGATGTCGTTGACCATGTGCAGGAGATGCTCGCCGCTTTCATGGATGAGGCGCGCGTAGTCGCGATAACGTGCTTCACCGAGCGTACCGAACAGCTCGCGGTTAAGGATTTCCGAGAAGCCGATCACGGCATTGAGCGGGGTCCTGAGCTCGTGGCTCATATTGGCGAGGAACTGCGTCTTGGCACGGCTTGCGCTCTCGGCTTCGTCTCGGGTCTTGAGGAGCTCCGCCTCCTGCGCCTTGCGATCGGAGATGTCGCGGGTGACGGCGACGATGCCGCCGCGGCCGGGCGCGTCGCCTTCCGGCGGCATCGGCCTGCAACGCATTTCGACGAAGACATAGCGTGCGGTCTCGCCATTTCCGGCGCGGCGCACTCTGAATTCGGCGGCGATCGCCTCATTATTGGCAAGGCAGCGTGACAGCGCGGTCAGATAAGCCGGCCGGTCGGCGACATGCACCCGCTCGAACAGGCCGTCGCCGAGAATTCTCTGGATCGGCTCTCCGAATAGAGCCTGTGCCGCATGCGAAGCGAAGACGACGCGACCCTTCTCGTCGTGGCGCGTGATGAGATCGGTCGCATTCTCGGCAAGCAGCCGATAGCGCTCTTCGCCCGAGCGCACGGCATTCTCGCTCTGCCTGTGCACGAGCTGGACCATCACCGCGAGACCTGCGGCATAGGCAGTGGCCGTCATCGCGCCGATCAGCGAGAGCGTCATCGGCGAGAACGGCAGCGTCTCGGTCGAAGCAAGATGGCCGTAATAGCCAAGAGCGTAGAGCACGGCGAGCCCGAACCCTGCGGCGCCCGCGGCCCAGGCGACGATTCGCCGGTCAGTGGCGAGCGCGGCCTCGAGCGGCACAGCGACCATCCATGGAATGAGCCAGGAACTCAGGCCCCCGGTGAGCCAGGCGACATAGGTGACGAGACCGGCGAAATTGGCCGCCGAGGCAAGATGCGCTGCAGCAAACTTGCCGGTGCGTGACAGATAGATGGCGATGCCGATCGGCGATAGCAGCCAGAGGAAGGCCGCAGCGCCGAGGAGAGAGGGCTTGCCATTAACGACGAGATAGATGGGGAACACGCAGAGCGCGAGCAGACCTCCTAGGAGGTGTGAGGCGATGAACGACTGGTGCCGCGCAGCCGTGAGCACATCGCCGCGAGCCGACACGTGGACAAGCGAGCTGAAATAGGCGGCAAGCCCGCGGATACTCTCATTACCGAACACGCGCATCTCGGAGCGGGTGGCCGCCGCTCACGTCCCCAATTGTCTTGGGTGAGGATTATTGTGATGCGCGCTTAAGGAAGCTTAAAACGGGGACGGCCGATCTCCTCGCATCTCCCTCGCTCAGCTCGTGAGCCTGACGAAAAAGAACGCGCGTGAGGAAACAGCTCTGCGAGCCCGCCTCCGATTCTTCATCATGGGTTCCAAGAAGAAGCGGCGCTAGGCTCGCAACTCTACTGTCGCATCGCTCGGCGACGTGAGGACGCGCTCCTTCGAGGACCGCAAACAAGGACAAGTTCTCCACTTCCAACGCCACCGACCCTCAAAAGAAAGCAGTCAGATCTATCGCGCTCAGGAAAAATTAAACTTATTCTTCTCGCAAGGTTAGCAAGCGCCCGAAACATATAGGTCTGATTATCTTCATCTGAGCTTCAAGATCGAAACAATGTTTATCTCAAACTTTATCGATTGCAGTGAAGCTCCCTTATTGTCTCTGCGCTATGGTGCCACTCTGCGGAGGAAGGATAGCGGCGGCAAGCCGCAAGGCTTCAAACAGAGAGGGCACGGCAATGATGTTTCTCATAAGGACGGCCTTTTGGCTGATCATCATTATCCTGCTGCTCCCGACTGACGAGGGACAGCAGAACAAGGTGTACGGGACGGCGGAAGCGGCGGTTAAGGACGTCGCCACCTTCTGCGACCGCAATCCAGACACCTGCACCACGGGGCGCGATGCCTTCGAGGTGCTCGTCCACAAAGCTGAGTTCGGCGCCCGCATGCTGATGGGCTTCATCAAGGAGCAGACCGGCGGCAACGAGACGGCCTCATCGTCCGATGCTTCGATCGCTCCGGCGAGCGGTGTGGCACCTGCGAGCTGGAAGAGTGGCACCTCGCAAGACACGCTGACTCCTGAGGATCGTGAGGCGGCCTGGGGCGGCCCCGACGCCTAAGCGACTTGAGGGCCGCGGGCGACCCTCGCGTGCTGATGAGTTTAATGGCAGTCCCCCCGCCTGCCACGGGGGCGCGCGCATCAGGGAAGGTTTCTGCCCTTTCCCTCCCAGACTGCGCGCCCCCCTTATTTTATTTCGCGGCCACGACTATTCCTCCCTATATTGAGTTCATGGACACGCTGAACGACACACTCGGGGCAACGAGCTTCGAGGAAATCGTTGCCGATTTCGAGCTGCTCGACGATTGGGAGGACCGCTACCGCTACGTCATCGAGCTCGGCAAGAAGCTCGCGCCACTTCCGGCAGATGAGCACTCGCCCACCAACAAAGTGCAAGGTTGCGTGAGCCAGGTCTGGCTCTCGACCACGGTGCATCAAGACGGCGGCAACCCGCGTCTCTTCTTCATTGGCGACAGCGACGCACATATTGTGAAGGGGCTGATCGCGATTCTCTTCGCGCTCTATTCGGGAAAGAGCGCCGGAGAAATCCTCAACGTCGATGCCGGTCGCTCTCTCGACAAGCTGCATCTGACCGAACATCTGACACCGCAACGCTCGAATGGCCTTATGGCCATGGTCAAGCGCATCAGGACCGACGCCGAACAGGCCCTCGCCCAGTCGCGCGCGCGTTAGCCGAGCTCTCAAGTTGCAAACTCGCTTTTCTGAAACAAAGCTGCACGGTCGGTTCATGCTGGGTTCAGCTAGGTACGTGCAAGCTCACAAGCGTCAGATCCCTGCACTGACAATTTAGCGAACCTTCCTCGGCACCGGGCGCGGAGTTCAGGGGCTCCGCGCCCACCCTTCAACAACGAGAAAGGTTTCGCGGGACCACGGCTTGCCTCATCCGGCCGGAACCTTTAGCTTCCGGCAGAATTTCCTTCCTTTTCACCTGCCGGAGCAAAGCCCGTGGCCTTCGAACTTCCACCGCTGCCATATTCTTACGACGCGCTTCAGCCGTATATGTCGGCCGAAACGCTGCAATATCACCACGACAAGCATCACAAGGCTTATGTAGACAATCTGAACAAGCTGCTGCCCGGCTCTGGCTTCGAGGGCAAACCTCTCGAGGAAATCGTCAAGGCGAGCTATGGCAAGAATCCCGGCATCTTCAACAATGCCGGTCAGGACTTCAATCACATCCATTTCTGGCCGTGGATGAGGAAGGACGGCGGCGGCAAGAAAGTCCCCGGCTCCGTTCTTGCCCTGATCGACCGCGACCTCGGCGGATTCGACAAGTTCCGCAATGACTTCATCGAGGCGGGCAAGACCCAGTTCGGCTCGGGCTGGGCGTGGCTCGCGATCAAGAACGGCAAGCTGGAAATCTCCAAGACACCTAACGGCGAGAACCCGCTCGTTCATGGCGGTTGGCCGCTACTCGGCGTCGATGTATGGGAGCACTCTTACTACATCGACTATCGCAACGAGCGGCCGAAATATCTCGAGGCTTGGTTCGATCATCTGATCAACTGGGGCCATGTCGAGGAAATGTACGCACTCGCCCCGAAATAACGCGAGGCGCTCTTCTCTCTAGCCAGCTTTCGCGTGCTCGGCGGCTTCGCTTGCCTCGAGCCAGCGCTCTTCTGCGGCCGCGATTTGGCGTTCAATCTTGGCGCGAAGTTTCATGAGTTCTACGCTCGGCTTTGTGCCATTCGGTTTAGGCGATGAGAGCTCGGCGTCGATCTCGTCTCTCCGCGACCACAGACG
>JBLMXO010000175.1:0-7163 GCA_050257815.1 Actinomycetota bacterium | reverse complement strand
CGAGGCGCTTCGCCGTCTAAAGGCACGGATCGTGCTCAAGCGCACCGCCGAAGGGGCCGTAAGCTATGGCGCCTAAGCCTAATGTTGAGATCACCTATTGCCGGCTCTGCAATTGGTTGCTCAGGGCCGGCTGGACCGCCCAAGAGTTGCTTTCGACCTTCGCCGCCGAGCTCGGGTCCGTCACCCTCATTCCCGACGACACCGGCGGAGTGTTCGAAGTCAAAGCTGACGGCAAGCTGATCTGGTCGCGCAAGGAGCACGGCCGCTTTCCCGAGATGAAGGAGCTGAAGCAGCTCGTGCGCGATGAGGTGGCACCAGAGCGTGACCTCGGCCATGTCGATGCGAAGGGGCCCAAGCCTTAAGGCACCGCCCTTTGTGAGGGGGCTCACAAAGGGACACTTTTCCGCAGGCCATTTCAGTCCCAATCCAGGGGGCAATCCCGCCTTCAGGAGCGTGAAGAGGATTGTCACCATGAGATTGAGACATCTGTCTTTGGGCGCCGGCCTTGTCGTGCCTGCCCTTCTGGCCTTTGCCGGCATCGGGGCCGGTGCCGAGGTCGATGCGCAAACGGTCGCCGTCAAGGCTTGCACCTCGGCCAGCGGGCATCAGCCGGCGAAGCTCGTCACCGCAATCGATGACGGCCGCGGAGGGAGCCTCGTTTGGCTGACGGATGCCGATGCCAATCTCTGGGTATGCAGCGCCGACGCCGCTGGCAAGATCTATGCGTTTGTCATGATGTCGGAGGATTTGTTGAAGGGTGCAGGCGCATGGCTCGTGCCCGATGAATCTTTCGCCGATGATGAGTATGGTGTGGCGCGCCCCGACCCGAATCCCCTCGATATCGCCGAGGCTGCCTGCCAGGCCTTCTTCCCGGGCGGAAACCCCGGCAAGGTCATCGGCCGAGGCCTCGATGGCCTCGCCGATAGTTTCGTGCCAGGCTACTTTGTGTTCTTTCAGAGCCAGGAGCACACTTATCTGTGCGACGCGACGGGCGACGCACAAGTGTGGGCCTTTGCCGAAATCGGTGATCCTTTAACCTTCGACAAGGTCGTCGGCTGACGGGCTCATCTCAAGGGCGCGAGGAGCGTCCTCGCGCCCATCGGTGCTATGGGCGTGATTCCGCCCCTGGAAGATCGTCGCCACTTCACCCACATGACGCTGGAACAAGGCGCTGACTCAAAAGGTTAGATTTGCGCATGTCCCAGCCCGTCGTCGTCACCATCCCGCACAGGCTCGGCAAGCAGGAGGCGGCCAGGCGCCTGCAAGCCGGCTTCAAGAATGTTCGCTCCACCTTCGGCGAGAAATTTGTCGTGCTGACGGACAATTGGTCCGGCGATCATGTCGATTTCCGCGCCAGCCTGCTCGGCCAGGCGACGACGGGAACCGTCGACGTTGCCGACGATCACGTGCGGCTTGAGGTTCAACTTCCCTGGATGCTCTCACTTCTCGCCAACAAGGCGAAGGACCTAGTGCAGAAGCAAGGGCAACTGATGCTCGAGAAGCCAACCAAGCCGACGACGACGCGAAGCTAAGCCGGGCTAGCCAATGGCGACGATCTCGGCTTCCGCCGCACCCGCCTGCACGACATCGCCAATCTCTTTTCCCAAAAGCTCTTGCGCCACCGGTGAGACGTAGGACAGCGTGCCTAGCGAGGGGTCGGCCTCGTCCTCGCCGACAATCCGATAAGTCTGGCGGCGACCATCCTCGCGCAGGATGGTGACCGTCGAGCCAAACTGAACTTCGTTTGCCTCATGCCGCGGTTCGACCACCTGGGCTGTCGCGCGCCGCGAGGTCCAATAGCGAAGATCACGGTTGATCTTGGCGAGCAGCGCCTTGTCGTCGACATCGAGCGCTGCGGCATGCTCCTCATGCAGGCGCGCCAATTCGGACTCGATCAGCTCGAGTCCCTTGGGAGTTACGAGGTTATGCGGCGAGACCGGGCGGTCAGGAAGGTCGTCATAGACGTCCCCGCCTTCAGCCTCCTTGGTGAAGGCTTTGCTCATATATGTACTATAACACGCTACGCGTCTCGATTGTGGCGAATGGGCCGGTTGCGATGACCCTTTTTGTGCGGAGATTGCAGCGATTTGCATACCGGCATCCGGATAAGGTCCCGATTGCAAGTATGTCTTTTCCTTAAACGAAGCAGAGTGGACAGTCGCGCAATTCAACTCCCAGCCGCCGCCGTCACTTTGCTATGGTCGCTGTCGGCCAGCTTCGCTAAGTGGGAACGAACGCGATGAAATATATCATTGCAGTCATTCAGCCACACCGACTCGACGCGGTGCGCGATGCCCTCTCGGGCATGGGCGTGCAAGGCATGACGGTGACCGAGGTGCGTGGCTTCGGCCGGCAAAAGGGGCAGACCGAGGTTTACCGCGGCGCCGAATACACCCTGAACTTCGTGCCGAAGGTGAAGATCGAGCTCGCCGTGGGTGCCGCGATTGCGGATTCGGTGGTCGATGCCATCGGCAATGCCGCCCGTACAGGACATATTGGCGACGGCAAGGTGTTCGTGCTTCCGCTCGAAGGGGCGATGCGGATTCGAACCGGCGAGATGGGTGCCGACGCGCTGTAAGCTCTCTCGTTTAAATCCAGGCTCACGCTTGGCTTTCGCGCGCTGCCTTGTGCGCAATCCGCAAGTCCTTGACCAGGAGACCGAACTCACGACGCTTATCGCGCTCCTCCTCGAGCCTCAGGAGATATGAGGGGTGGACGGTGATGAGCCCGCTCACGCCGTTCGGGGTTTCGATGATCCGTCCGCGATTGGCGTTGATGGTGAGCGATTTGCGCATGATGCCGCGCGCAGCAGTCGCGCCGAGCGCAACGACAATGCGCGGGCGAATGATCTCGATCTCATTGTCGAGCCAGAAGCGGCAAATATCGATCTCGCTTGTGTCGGGCTTTTTGTGCAGCCGGCGCTTGCCACGCGGCTCGTTCTTAAAGTGCTTGACTGCGTTGGTGATGTAAACGCGCGCGCGATCGATGTCGGCTGCCTCGAGTGCGGCGTCGAGGACCTTGCCGGCGGGGCCGACGAAGGGGCGCCCGGTCAAGTCTTCCTGGTCTCCCGGCTGCTCGCCAACCAGCATCATGCGAGCGTCGGCGGGACCTTCTCCGAACACAGTCTGGGTCGCGTTCTTGTAAAGGTCGCAGCGGGTGCAGCCACGCGCTTCCTCGGCAAGGAGCTTGAGCGCCTTGTTGGGGTCGTTGACCCGCCTCTCCTGAAACAGGGGAAGTTCAGCATCAGGCCATCTCGCCGCCATCTTGCCACCTCATCAAGTTGAACCGGAGGGCAAGGCGAGAGGTTCCCTCCGTGACGTTCCAATGAGCTAATCTTTTTCTTCGCAGCATGGCAAATGCGATCAGATCAAGTCTTACAAGCCCCGGCGCCAAAGCCTATATCCGTCCAGGTTTGACCTGATCGATCGCACTTCAGGGTGCCAAAAGACATGGATGACATGCCGCAACGCCACAGCTCAGCTCTTGTCGCCCATTCGGAGGCCGACGTCGCCCACATTATCGATGAGCCGGCGCGACCACGCGGGACCAAGCTCGCGCGCCGCTCCCGCGCCGTCAAAGAGACGGTGGTACGGCCGGGCGCGCTCGGCATGTTACTTAGGCCCATCGGTATCGCCATCGGCGCGGTGCTCATCGTCTATGCGCTTCTTTCGCTCGGCACGACTTTCTATCGCAGCTACCAGAACCATCTCGATCACAGCGCCGCGGTTCATCCCGACGGAAGCGTGCTCGACATCTTCTTCGGTGATCAAAGCCTGCCGCCCGATACGGTCGATCTGGTCGTCAAGGACGTTGATGGCAAGCTGCACAAGGTGGTGGCAAGCAAGTCCGAGACCGACAAATTCGTCAACGACACCATCCTGATGCTCGACGAGGAGCGCGCGAGCATCAAGAAGGCGGCGCATGAGGATCTCGACCGCACCTTCGCCATGGCCTTCCAGGATCGCGAGCAGGCGATCAACTCTTATGCCGACTGGTTCTTCGAGTGGAAACGCTCCTACGTCGTCTTGAAGGAGACGATCAGCTCGGCCATCACCCGCGCCTTCGAGACCGGCAAATACGAGTCGCTGAACGAAGCGGTCGAGGCCGATGTCAAAGACTATTTCCTGCGCAATTACAAGGAACAGGTGCTGAAGCCTGAGCTTCGCGACGAGGTCATCACCAAGGGTGTCGAGCAGGCGGTGCGCCACGCCCATGACAGCTACCGCCGCGTGATCGCCAACGGCGACATGCGTCTTCAGCTCTTCCTCGCCAAGCACACGGACCATCTCGAGGACATTCCGGCCTCGACGCCCATGACTAACATTAAGCTCGATTGGGATGCGCAGAAATGGAAGGCGCCCACTTACCTGATGGAAGACCGCGCCTTTGACGGTATCGCCGGTCTCGGCGCCGCTGCGGCGGGCGGTACGGTCGGCGCGCTCGCGCTTGGGCCCGCGTTCAACAGCGTGCTGGCGCAGAGCTTCGCGCAGCTGTCGCGTCGTGTGGCAACTTCCCTCGGCACGCGGCTTACCCTCGCAGAAGGAGGCGCGGTGGCGGGCACGGTAGTACAGCCCATGGGCGGGCAGGTGGTCGGCGCCGCGCTCGGCGTGCTGATCGGCGCCGCGGTCGATTATCTGTCGAACACGGCCAACGAGGTGATCAACCGCGACAGCTTCGTCGCCGCCAACGAAGAGGCGCTTAACTCGACCATCGATACGTGGAAGTCGAGCCTCGATGCCAATATCGACACCGCCATCGACAAATGGTTCGACGACACGCGCGCCTCCGTCGTGCTGTCGTCGAAATAGCCGATCCGAACGTCAGTATTAGTGACGGCGATTTCGGTCGCATTTCCGCCCCTTCCGGCGATATGCTGAGGCAAGGCCAACATGGTGAAAAAGGCCAAAGCCCAATAACATCAAGGGCTACGGGGATGGATGAAACCGCCAAGGCATTGGCACGGCCGGCACCTAGCCGGTCGTTGCGCGAGGCGATCCACAAAGCGCGGCTCGACGAGGCCGAGCAGCTCGATCGCGCGGCAGACGCACGCGACGGGGAGATCGCACGGCTTGAGCTGCTCAAGGCCGAGCTTGAGACGGTATTCTCCGAACTCCCCGCGCATGACGACCGCTTCAGCCTCGCGCTCGTGCCCAGCCGGCCGGCGCGGTTGTGGGTCGACCTTTTCACCTATGCCGCGATCGACGAGGGCTCGGGCGCCTATCTCTTCGTGCGCAACAGCGAGAACGGCCGGCGCACGTTGTTCAGCTCCGCCAATCTTGCCGACATGGTGGACCGCGTTACTCGTTACGTCGCGAGGGAAGTCGTACGGCGCGAGCGACTCGAGGCGGCACTGACCGATTCCGGTCGAGCTGCCGCGTTCGACGGCGAACGGAGGTCGTCGCGCTCCGGCATGGGGGTTGTCATCGCGGCCTTCGTGATAGGACTCTTGACGGGAGCGGTCGGCTTGTTCGCCGCTGTGTGGCTCACCGTTCCCTAAGCACGCGATGCTCGCTTTCCCACACATGCTCGGGCGGAGCCGCTACCGAGCGCCCGACCATCTCCACGTGCCAGCCATTGCCGTTCCGCGCGATGCGATACTCGTTGTAGCGGGCAGCGGGCGCGCGGCCCTCGACCGCCTCAGAGGCCGAGGGCACGCCAACCACGAAAGCCGGACCCGATATTGTCTCGATCTCATGCACGGTCTGCCGGTGATCGTGCCCATGCAGCACGAGTTCCGCGCCGCCTTTCTTGATGACGTTGGTGGTGCGTCTCGCATCGCGCAGTCCTCGCCCCCAGCTCGCCTGTCCGGGGAGCGGAGGATGATGAATAAGGACCACGCGAAAAAGACCTTCACGCCCTAGTCGTGCGAGCGCTTCGGCGAGCAGGCCGCGCTGGAGCGTGCCGATTTTGCCGGCAGCGACAAAAGGCATCGTCGGCACGGCCGAGGATAGCGCCACGATGGCGACGTCGTCGAAACGGCGCACGAAGGGAAAGAGCGTGGCCGGAGTCGGCACGAGAACTTCGCCGGCCTTATTCGACTGCATGTAAGGCTGCCAACGGCCAGTGCCCTTTTCGGGATGGAGCCGCACATAGGCGTCATGATTACCGGGGATCGCCGTCACATGCGAGGGCGGTCCGAGATGATGCAGCCACTCCGCCGCGCGCAGGAATTCCTCGGGCAGACCGAGATTGACGAGATCGCCGGTCACGGCGATGTGGTCTGGTTTACGCTCGATCAGATCGCGGGTGAGGATGTCGAGAATCTCACGCCGATGGATGTATTTGCGCCCGCGATGCCAGTTCACATAACCAAGCACGCGCTTGGACATGAGTTCGCTGCGCCGCGCCCGGGGCATCGGGCTTAAATGGATGTCGGAGAGATGAGCGAGGGTGAACACGGGTGCAGGGCGCAGACTCCAGAGGTTCCAATGCTCGGACACTAGCCCGAGCCGGCAAGTGGTGAAAATGCCTGATTCCAGGCCTGTCGCCGCTGTGGCCGATATCCCACAGGACAGCGGATTTGGCCGTCAGACGGCTGACGGAGTGTGCCTAGTCAGACTACCCTCATGGGTAAGCGGAGCACCGGCGTTGAACATTCAACGGCGTGCATGTCGGCTACCAAGCGGCGCTGCTGAGCCCCTGATCCATCTTCCAGCGATAAGCGGCGCAAGGCGAACGCGCGCGGGATTATCCACGGGCCATCCACTGCGAGAGCGAATCCTTGTTGGCTTTTTTGCAGCTGAGTTGTCTGACCGAGCGCCGCGCCGCACAGTCGTAGCGGGCGGACCTGCGCGCGTGTTATGCCCGTTTGGGGGGCGACGATGTGGACCAGACTTTCATCGCTACTGCTTGGATTTCTCGTTGTGTTCGCATTGAGCGCAATCTCGGCGCCCGACCGGGCGTGGGCGGTCATTTGCGCGAACACCACCACCGCGCCCAATAACGGCACGGACTACGTAGACGCGGCGAACGACGGCGGCTCTGCTCAGAGCACAGCTTGCGGTGACGCCGCCAATGCTAACGGCGGCACAAGCGGCCACAATAGCGCATACGGCGTCGACAGCAATGCCAGCGGCACCACTGGCGTTAACACGGCGATCGGCGGCGGTGCAAACGCCAGCGGTAACGGTGCTTTCAATACTGCGACGGGTGCTTTGTCGAAT
>JBLMXO010000174.1:0-6044 GCA_050257815.1 Actinomycetota bacterium | reverse complement strand
GCCGCGATGCGCAAGATGCTGAAGCAGGGCGGACCGCCGCCGGAAGGGAAGTGGGCCGACCTTGCGCTGCTCGAGCCGGTGCGTGACTACCGCGCTCGGCACGCTTCGACGCTTTTGGTGTTCGATGCCGTCGAGGACGCCATCCGACAGATCGAGACGAAGGGCACCACGGGGCAGGATGACGCAAAGGCGGATCAGCCGTATCCCGCTTGAATGCAGCCCTATTGAGGAGAGTTCGATGGACAAGGCCAAGGGGAACGGTCGCTGTTGGCTCGATCCTGCGAGCGTGACGCCACGCATTGGGAGTATTTATCCGAAGCCGTTCGATGCACCCGTCGCGGGCCGCGAGAAGCGCGCGCTCGGCGATCCGCTCGGGCTCACTCAGTTCGGCGTCAATCTGACGACGCTTCCCCCGGGCGCTTGGTCCTCGCAGCGCCATTGGCACGCTAACGAGGACGAGTTCATCTATGTGGTCGAAGGCGAGGTCACGCTCGTCACCGATGAGGGGGAGACCGTCTTGCGCGAGGGCATGGCGGCCGGATTTCCGGCAGGCAACCCCAATGGGCATCACCTGATCAATCGCGGCGATCGCGCTGCACGTTATCTCGAGGTGGGCACACGCTGTGCGACCGAGGTGGCGCATTACAGCGACGTCGATATGGCAGCTCGCAAGGAGGGCGGCCGTTTCGTTTTCACGCGCAAGAACGGCGAGCCTTATCTGTGAGTCTTCTCTCCCGCGCCGCTAAGGCTCCACTGCTCGGCGCCATCGCGCTTTATAGAGTGACCCTCTCGCCTCTCGTCGGAGCAAATTGCCGGTATCTCCCCACCTGCTCGGATTATGCGCGCGAGGCAATCGAGACGAACGGCGCATGGCGGGGCGGCTGGCTTACACTTGCCCGACTGTGCCGTTGCCATCCCTGGGGCAGCCATGGGTTGGATCCGGTGCCGGACATTCACGACGAGCACCACCCATACGCCCCTTGGCGCTACGGCAGGTGGTCGATGCCCCGTGACACGAGCGTGAAATCCGGTTAGAACGCTCGCCTCAAACCAACCCCTTACCTGCGCTGGTACGCAGGAGTGAGAGGAGAGACTTCGATGTCGCAAATCTGCCTGACATTTCCCGATGGTTCCGCCCGCGCCTTCAAGCAAGGCATCACAGGGCGCGACATCGCCGAGCAAATCTCCAAGTCTCTCGCCAAGAAGGCCGTCGCCGTCCAGCTCGACGGCAAGACCCGCGATCTTTCCGAGCCGATCAAGGACAACGCCAAGATCCGCATCCTCACGCGTGAGGACAAGGAGGCGCTCGATCTCATCCGCCACGATGCCGCCCATGTGATGGCCGAGGCCGTGCAGGAGCTTTATCCCGGTACGCAGGTCACCATCGGCCCCGTCATCGAGAACGGCTTCTATTACGACTTCGCGCGCAAGGAGCCGTTCACGCCGGACGATCTGCCGAGGATCGAATCCAAGATGGCCGAGATCGTCGCTCGCGACCGTCCCTTCACCTGCGAGGTCGTTGATCGCGCGAAGGCGAAGGCGCTCTTCAAGAAGAAGGGCGAGACCTTCAAGCTCGAGCTGATCGACGCCATCCCCAAAGGCGAGGACGTCAAGCTCTACGCTCAAGGCGACTGGCTCGATCTCTGCCGCGGGCCGCACATGACCTCGACGGGGAAGGTCGGCAAGGGCTTCAAGCTGCTCAAGATCGCCGGTGCCTATTGGCGCGGGGATTCGACGAAGCCGATGCTCCAGCGCATCTACGGCACGGCATGGGCGAGCGAGGAGGACCTCAAGGCCTATCTCACTCAGCTCGAAGAGGCGGAGAAACGCGACCATCGGCGCCTGGGGCGCGAGATGGATCTGTTCCATTTCCAGGAAGAGGCGCCAGGCGCTGTGTTCTGGCACGCAAAAGGCTGGGCGCTGTTCACCGCGCTGATCGGCTATATGCGCCGCCGCCAGCAGAATTGGGGCTATCGCGAGGTCAACTCGCCCGACATGATGGAGCGCGTGCTGTGGGAACAGTCGGGCCATTGGGAGAAGTTCGGTGACCATATGTACGTCACCGAGACACCCGATGAGCGCATCTATTGCTGCAAGCCGATGAACTGCCCGGGCCATGTGCAGATCTTCAAGCACGGGCTCAAGAGCTATCGCGATCTTCCCTTGCGCATCGCCGAGTTCGGCAAGGTACACCGCTATGAGCCGTCAGGAGCGTTGCATGGACTCTTGCGCGTGCGCCATTTCACCCAGGACGACGCGCATATCTTCGCAACCGAAGACCAGATCACCGAGGAATGCATCAGGCTCAACGAGCAGATGCTGTCGATCTATCGCGACTTCGGCTTCACCGACGTGCGCATCAAATTCTCCGACCGGCCAGACAAGCGGGTCGGATCGGACGAGGTGTGGGACAAGGCGGAAGCTGCGCTCAAGCGCGCAGTCGAGGCGGCGGGCTTGAGCTACGAGCTCAATCCCGGTGAGGGCGCTTTCTATGGGCCCAAGCTCGAATATGTGCTGCGCGACGCCATCGGTCGCGATTGGCAATGCGGCACGATCCAGGTCGATCTCAACATGCCGGCCCGGCTCGGCGCCTTCTATATCGCGCCTGATGGCGAGAAGCGCGTGCCGGTGATGATCCATCGCGCCATGTTCGGCTCGCTCGAGCGCTTCACCGGCATCCTCATCGAGCATTATGCCGGGCATTTGCCGCTCTGGCTCGCGCCCACGCAAGTGATGGTCACGACCATTGTGTCGGAAGCCGACGCCTATGCCGGCGAGGTGCTCGACAGGCTGAAGCAGGCCGGGCTCAGGACCGAGGCCGATCTCCGCAACGAGAAGATCAACTACAAGGTGCGCGAGCACTCGCTCGCCAAGGTGCCGGTGCTTCTCGTAGTGGGCAAGCGCGAGGCCGAGGAAAAGACCGTCTCGGTTCGCCGGCTCGGCTCGCAGAAGCAAGAGGTGATGAGCCTCAAGCAGGCAGTTGCCGCGCTCACCGACGAAGCCGTTCCGCCCGACCTCCGAGAGACTGCTACTTCTGCCAAGGTGGCCTAGGCCAGCGCATGGCGGCGCGGCACCCGATCCTCACCATCGGGCATTCGAGCCACCCGCTGCCGCGCTTCCTCGATCTGCTGCGAGGCGCGCGCGTGATGGCGGTCGCTGACGTGCGTTCGGCGCCTGTCTCGCGCTTCGTGCCTCACTTCAACAAGGATCGACTTGCGACGGCGCTCGCCCGGAGCGGCATCGCCTATGTCTTTCTTGGAGAAGAGCTCGGAGGGTGCCCGGAGCAGCCCGAGCTGTTCAGCGACGGTGTCGCCGACTACGAGAAGATGGCGAAGCTCCCGTCGTTTCAGGCTGGCATCCAGCGCCTCGTCAGAGGCGCGCAAGAGAAGCGGATCGTGGTGATGTGCGCAGAGGCTGATCCGCTCG
Source organism: Actinomycetota bacterium (assembly GCA_050257815.1). Classification (GTDB taxonomy): domain Bacteria; phylum Pseudomonadota; class Alphaproteobacteria; order Rhizobiales; family Methyloligellaceae; genus Methyloceanibacter. The sequence goes on along the minus strand of JBLMXO010000174.1, from coordinate 2,618 downwards.
ATTGCCATCGCTGTCTTCTTGTCGGCCGCGCGTTGGCCGAGTTAGGGATCGAAGTCGCTCACATTCTATCGTCAGGCGAGATCGCCCCTCAGGGCGAGATCGAGGGACGCCTGCTTGGTCTCGCCGGGCTGGGCGAAGCCGATCTTCTTCTGAGGGATAGCGGTGAGCGTCTTGCCGAGGCGTATCGCGCCAGGGGGCGCAAAGTGGCCTACGCCGCGCGGAAGGCACCAATTAGTGGCGGAGCAGCGCGCCGGGATTGATGAGGGGGGCGTTGGGATCGGCAGGGCCGTCGAAGCCGAGGCCAGGACCCGAGTTGCCGGAGGGGGCGCCGCTACCGGCCATCGTCCCGTCGGAAGGTGCTGGCGGCGGGGGTGGGGGCGGCGGAGGATCGAGCAGTTGCTTGAGCGCGTCGGCGGTTGTGGGGCCGTCTTCGACCACGACTTCGATCTGTTTCGCCTCGCTCGATTCGATCGAGAACTTGCGCGTGTAATCGAGCCCGCCATGGTCGGCGACCACGGCGTAGCTGCCGTTGGCGAGGATATGGGTCGGCAGCGCGCCCACGTTCTCCTTAACCACGTCGCCCGCCGAGGTGAGGATCTTCCATTTGGTATCGGCGAGCGCCTCACCGCCTAAGGTCTGCACCAGCTTGAAAGTCACTTTCGCTCCGGTCTGCTTGACCGTGGCCTCGGTGATCTTGCCCGGCTCGACCGTCACGTCGCATTTCACCTTGGCATTCGCATCGCCATAGAGGCTGACGATATGGTAGGCGCCGGCGTTGAGGCGGATGACCACGCCCGGCTTGGCGTTGGCGAGGATCCGGTGGCGATTGCCGAACTGGTCCTCCTCGTCGGTGAAGATGTCGAAGCGGACGGTTCCCCCTGGAAGCGGATCGCCGCTCGGCAGCGTCGCGGCGAGCTTCAGCGCGCCGGTATTGAGCACGAAAGTCTCCTCGATCGATTTGCCGCTCTCCACGCTGATCTTCTTAGTGAGGTTGGACAGACCGTAAGCGGCATTGACGAGATACTCGCCGGGCAGAAGCGCTGCTGTCGGGTTCGCCTCGCGATGGGTGGCGATGAGCTTGCGCGTCCCGTCGGGAGACAGAGCCGCGGCATAGACACGCCAGACGAGCCCCGAATCGAGCTTCGGTCCCTGCTCGGTGACGAGCGCCTTGAAGGTTACCGGGACGGGAAGCTTGATCGCGGGGGCAGGGGGCTTGGGGGGCGCCACTTGCTGCGTGAGCATGAGCGACTGCCCCTGTGCCGGCACCGACTTGTTCACCGCTGTCTCGCCGGGCGCTGTCGGTTGAGGTGCGACTTGAGGCATCGATTTCTGCGCGGTCGACTCGCCTTGCTCAGACGCTTGAGGCTCGATCACCGGCGGTGGAATGGTGACGGTGCGGACGCGCGCCGGCACCGGAGCGTCGCTCGTGTTCGGCGGCGGAGCCGCGGCGGCCTTTGGCGCAGTGTCGTCATCCGCGCCGATCTCCGTGGCTTGGTCGGCGTTTTCGCTCGCCGCAACAGGCTGCGGAGGGCTTGCACTTGCCGCTGCATCGAGAACCGCAGAGAGCGCTTGCTTGAACTCGTTCTGATTGGCTGCTGCGACGAAGGTCCCGCTCGTCACCGCCGCCACGCAATTCAGCGGTTTGAGCGATGCGGCGTTATCGTCCAGGCCGATCACATGAACGCGCAGTCCTTGCGCCTTCTGTTTCAGGGAAGCGGCAGTGGCGCAGACATCGGCACCGCAACTATCACCGCCATCGGCGATCAGCACGATATCGAGCTTTGCGTTCGCGCCTTGAGCGGTCTTGGCGGCATCGCTCAGAGCGGCCGCGACCGGAGCCGCGCCTTTCGGCTTGATGGCGCCCAGCATCTTACCCTGCGTTTCGGGGGTGAGCCCCCCTGGCTGCGCGAGCACCTCGCTGTCGGCGCAGTTCGAAGCCTTGCGATGGCCGAAGGCTACGAGACCAAAGGAGAGCCGGTCGCCGTAGGTGCCGATGGCCTTGCCGAGCTCTGAGCGAACGATGGTAATTTTGCTCGCGCCGCCGAGCTTCTCATTCATGCTGCTCGACGCATCGAGGACGACCATGGCCGCGGGCAGACTGGGATCGGCAGGAGCTGGCGTATCCTTGGCGAGGGCAGCGGCCCCCGCCCCAAGGAGAGCGGCGGGCAGGAGCGCAAGCCTAAGCCCCGCGCAGCGTTTCCCCCGCATAGCGTCTGCTCCGATCGTCTTGCCGCGCGCTGTTATACCTTTTTCCGGCACGCACGATTAAAGCGAAATTCCTTTGCGAATGAGGCCGATTTGGGGAGCTTCCGACGCATGAATGCCTTGAGATAGCGGCTGAATCCAGCATTGTTCCGCACGTGAATTCACGCTAGGGAACGCGACCTTTTGGCCCACGCGATATCGCTTATGACCAATCCCGTCATCGACCTCCTCCTCAGCCGCCGCTCCGTCTCTGCCAACAGCCTCGGCGAGCCCGGACCGAGCGCGGCCGAGCTTGAGCTCATCCTGCGCGCCGCCTCGCGCGTGCCCGACCACAAGAAGCTCGTGCCCTGGCGCTTCCTCCTGTTCCAAGGCGAGGCGCGGGAAGCCTTCGGCAAGGTGCTGGCGGAGGTTTG
>JBLMXO010000173.1:0-4987 GCA_050257815.1 Actinomycetota bacterium | reverse complement strand
GTGAAACACCCCATCAGCGTCACCGACATCGACGCTAGGACCAGAAAAGCCGGTAGCCTCACCTCAAACCCCTCATCTAAGCCCAGTGCGGAAGGCGAGTTTAGCCAAAGAGCTAAGCGGGCAATAGGGGCTAAGCGATGGCAGAGCGGCGTGGAAATCGGCCATTTTCGCTAGTTGGGCGGGGAGTAGTCGCAATGCGCGCCGCCACCCGATTTCTGCTGCACCTCGCTCGGATTGATGGCGCATTTCAGGTTCGAGACGGCTTCGAAGACCGACCCTGCCGCTCCATCTGGCGGTACGCTGATCTCCGATAGCGTGGCGTAGAGCTCGTGTGCGCGGCGTCCCATGAGCATGACGGTCTTCTTGCCGAAGACGAGGTCGCAGGAATGCGCGGTGATGTCGACGTTGCTGGCGTGGCAGGTGACCTTGTCGGCCGATATTAAGGTCGTCTCTCCATTCGGGTAGGCGACATTGGTTTGGCCATTGAGAAACTTGGCCATCACCGCCTTGTCGGTCGCACCGAGCTGCGGTGAGTTCTCGGCGACAAGGGCGGCGAGCGCCAGTGCCCCGCTGCCGTCGGCGCTCTCGGCTAAGGCCGCGCTTGAAAAGGTCATCGCTGCCGCAACAGCAATAAGCCTGATCCAATTCATTGTCGCGCCTCCGTTCCCAAATAGCGGGGCGCCGGCCAGGGCAGCCGGCGCCCTTGTCCTTACACGCCGCGAAGCAAATTGCCCGCGGCCAAAATCGCGTAGGCGATCAACAGCACGACGAAGCCGCTGTGGACGTATGGAATTGAAAGATGGGCGTAATGGATGACCACCGCGACTGCGGCGATGATGATGGAAACGACAAAAGTGATCACTCTTGGTGCCGAAAGCTCCAACATTGGTTTTTCCCCTCCCCAGATTATTGACCCCGTTACTCCATCACACTGCGAGGGTCTCTACCAGCCCGCATAATCGCGGCGGGGGGAACGGTTTATCCGCGATTGGCAAGGTGCGAGATCATTGCCGGGGTGAGATAGAGGATCGATGTCCTCTTCTGCCCGCTTTGGCTGTAGCGAAAGGTTAGAATGGCGCCGCCCGACTGTTGCGAAGCGTCTCCCTTCGGCGCGCCGAGACTGAATCGGGCGCCGGGGGGAATGACGCCACCGCTGGCTGGCTCGCCCGCGACGTTAAGGGCAAGCTCGATCTCGCGCTGACCTCCGTCAGGCTTGAGGACGGCGTGGACCTCCTCCATGGCCTGATCCGAAGCGTTCTTTCCGTCGATGGCAAATCCGCCGTCGGCAGCGCCTTGGGGCTGCTGCTCGTCGAGAAGCCAAGCCACGGGGCCGCTCGGCGTGGGTGTCTCCTGTTTGGGCGGCGACGGGGGCGCGCTCCAACTGGGCGTCGCCGCGGCTTGCATCGACTGCTGCTCGGTGGAGGGCGGCTCGGCTTGGCCCCCTGCGGCTGCCGTGCTCACCGTGTCGGCTGCGACGGCGGCACTGGCGGCCGTTCCGCAGGCGGCTCCCTGACCTTGCGCGCAAGGCTGGACGCCCGGGAGGTGCGCCAGGGCCTTCGCGATGCTGTCCGCGGTCTTCTGGTCGAGGACGAGGGGAAGCTTGCTGGCGACCCAGGCAAGCCTTGGCTTGACTTGGCTCGGATCCTGAAGCGTGGCGACGAAGACAAAGCCGATCAGTGCCGCCATCGACAGCATGATCGAGGCGAGCGCAATCCAAAAGCCGCGCCCGCTATAGGTGGCGGCCAGGAGCAGGAAAAGAACGACACCGGCAGCGAAGAGACTCAAATCCCGTGTCCCCCCACGTGAGTCGTTATTGTAGTGCGCCCGACGGCACTACAAAACCATGGCGCGAGAGCGGCGAAATTCGACGTAACCCCGTTGGATTCATGCGGGTTTAAAGCACCAACGACCACATGACTGCAAAATACGCGCGGGCGAGACCTGAGGTTCCATCCGGAACCAGCAACAATAGGCCTCAATATTGCCGCGATGGCCAATAGTTTGAGGCCGTGGCTTTAGAAGCGGTCAGCATGAGATCGGCGCGAGCGTTAGGCTTAGTCCTGCTTATGGGGCTCGGCCTGTTGGGGCTCGGCGGGCTAGATTCGGCGCGCGCCGCTGCGGCGGACGAGATCAACGCGTCCGCCAATGCCACCCTGCACAAGTTCGTTTCGCAATACCAGAGCGCGCAGGAGCTCGGCACGAAGGCCGCGGGCGCGTTGGTGTTCCCCTCGGTGGTCAAGGCCGGGCTTGGATTTGGCGGCGCTTATGGCGAGGGCGTTCTCATTGTCCACGGCAATCCGGCCGGTTACTACAACATGGTGTCGGCCTCGTTCGGCTTCCAGCTCGGCGTGCAAGCTCAGTCCGTCATCATCTTGTTCATGACGGAAGATGCGCTGAAGCAGTTCGAGCAATCCTATGGCTGGAAGGTCGGCGTCGACGGCTCGGTGGTGGTGGTCAATCTCGGCGCCGCCGGATCGGTCGACACCAACAGCCTGACGAGCCCGATCCTCGGCTTCATCTTCGACCAGGAAGGGCTGATGTATAGTCTGAGCCTGGAAGGATCGAAGATCAGCCGCATCACCCCTTAATGAACCTGTCTATGGAGGGGCTCGACGGGCTGCGGGCGCTCGCCGCCTTGGAGGAGAAATCCGCATGACCAATCCCACGCTCCGCGCGCTCACAGGCATGGACCCGAAGCCTGCGCCCATTAGCAAAAGCGCGCTTGTGCTCATCGACTGCCAGCAGACCTATCGCGAAGGCGTCATGAAGCTCGAGAATGTGGAGGCGGCGTTGAGGGAAGCTGCCTCATTGCTGCAGCGCTTCCGTAAGGCTGGTCGTCCCGTGATCCACATCATGCACGATGCAGGCGCAGGTACACCCTACGACATCAACGCGCCTATAGGTCAGATTGCCGGCGTGGTGACGCCGATCGCGGGCGAGACCATCATCGTCAAGAAGTTCCCGTCGGCCTTCGAGAAGACGGAGCTCGACGCGGAGCTTAGGAAGCGTGGGATCGAAAACGTCGTCTACGTGGGCTTCATGACGCATATGTGCGTGAACTCGACGGCGCGAGCGTCGTTCAACCACGGCTTTGCCAACACCGTCGTTGCGAGCGCTACGGCGACGCGCGCGATCCCAAACCCCGCGACGGGCAAAGACATGCCCGCCCAGCAGCTGCAGGATGCGAGCCTATCGGCGCTCGGCGACCTGTTCGCCGTTGTGGTTCCGACCGGCGAGGGCGTTCCGGACTAGCGGCTCGCGAGCCGTTGTCCACTTTGATCCGCCAAGCGAACGCCGAGAATTAAGGATGGTGCCCCAGGCCGGACTCGAACCAGCACGTCGTTGCCGACAACAGATTTTGAGTCTGCCGCGTCTACCATTCCGCCACTGGGGCTTAGGCCGGAACATGGGATAAGCGGGACGCGCGGTCAACATCGAGCGCGGCCCGAACGGAGCCTGATGGACAGGGGGCATGGCACCTCGCTAAGCAAGCACCATGTTGTGCAAAGTTGCCACTATCGTGTTCCTGATCTTGCTGACCACGGCAGGCACGGTTAGCGCCGCAAAGGCTGCCGACGTGCTTCCCATCAGCGGCCCTTGGGGCGAGGTCAATGGCAGAGGTTGCGATTCCTACAAGGAGGAGACGGAAGGACCTTATTTCGTCGTCGAGGAGGACGGCCGCGGCTATGGCTCAGGCGGCGAGTGCGGTTGCAAGATCAAATCCGTCGAAAAACGAGGCGAGGGCGCTTATTCGCTCGTTGCTATCTGCCAGTGCGTCGACAGCCCGAACAAGGAAACGGAAAAGTCGCAGCTTTACGTCGTGAGCGACAGTGAGATCGAGCTCGACGGCACGAAATATCAGAAATGCGAGCCTCTTCCCTGACCGCGGGAGCCGCCGATGGACAAGGGGCCGTCCACTCGGCTAAGCAAGCGCCATGCTGCAAAAACTCTATGACAAGGTGATCGCGCTCTCCGAGAGCAAGCACGCGCTGCCCGCGCTCGCCATCGTTTCTTTCGCCGAAAGCTCGTTCTTCCCGGTCCCGCCAGACGTGGTGCTCGTGCCCATGGCGCTGGCGCAACCGCACAAGGCGCGGCTCTACGCGCTCGTCTGCACCATTTCCTCCGTACTCGGCGGCATACTGGGCTATGCCATCGGAGCCTTCCTCTACGACACGGTCGGCCATTGGTTGATCTCGGTCTACGGCTATGGCCAGGGGGTCGAGGCGTTCCGCGAGGCGTACGCCAAATGGGGCGCTTGGATCATTCTCATCAAGGGCATGACGCCGATCCCGTACAAGATCGTGACCATCGCCTCCGGCTTCGCTGGCTATGACTTCTTCATGTTCGTGGTGCTGTCGATCATCACGCGCGGCGCGCGCTTCTTCCTCGAGGCGGAGCTCTTGCGCCATTTCGGCGAGCCGATCCGCGAGTTTGTCGAGAAGCGGCTGACCCTCGTCACTACCGGCTTCCTCGCGGCGATCGTCGGCGGCTTCCTCATTGCCAAATACGCCTTCTGACATGGACGCATCAGGCAAACCGATCATCGCCAAGCCCCCTCGCAATGTCCTGCGCGCGGCGACTCTCGTCTTCGTGCTCGCCTCGGCCACTATCCTAGCTGCGCTAGGATTTCAGTATCTTGGCGGCTATGCGCCGTGCCCGCTCTGTCTCGAGGAGCGCTACGCTTATTACTTTGCGATTCCGGTTGCGGCGCTCGCCGTGCTGCTGGCGAGGGGGGAGGCCACGGGGCTTGCCCGCATCGTGCTTCTCGTCGTCGCGCTCGTCTTTCTCGCCAATGTGGGGCTTGCCGTCTTTCACGCGGGCGTCGAGTGGAAATGGTGGCCGGGGCCGACCGAATGCACCGGCGCCTTCGATCTCAAATGGGGTGAGAACGGGGTGGTCGATACGCCGGTGATCCGCTGCGACGAGGCCTCGTTCCGCTTCCTCGGCCTTTCTTTCGCAGGCTGGGACGCAGCTGTTTCGGCCTTCG
>JBLMXO010000172.1:0-3282 GCA_050257815.1 Actinomycetota bacterium | reverse complement strand
TCTTTGACCGCAACGAAGCGCCCATATTCGCGCACGAGCCCAGCGGCACGCCTCTCGAAGGCTTTCGCATCCCGCTTCGTCCACCAATCCTTGAGATTGCCGCGCGCGTCATAGTGGCGGCCTTCGTCATCGAAGCCGTGCGTCAGCTCATGTCCGATCAGCGCGCCGAGATTGCCGTAATTGACCGCGTCGTCGGCATTCGCGTCGAAATTCGGGAGCTGGAGGAGGCCGGCGGGGAATGTCATGTCCACGGCCTGATCGTCGTAATAGGAATTGTTGGTCGGCGGGGTCGCGCCCCATTCGCTGCGGTCGAAGGGCTTGCCGATTTTGGCGATCTCGTGAGCGACCGCGAAGTCGGCCGCGCGCGTCGCGTTGCCTAGGGCATCGTCGCGCTCGATCGTCAGCTTCGAGTAGTCGAGCCAGGAGTCGGGATAGCCGACCTTCTCGCCCATGTTGGCAAGCTTCTCAAGCGCGAGCGCCTTGGTCGCCTCGCTCATCCAGTCGATCTGTTCGATATCGGCATACATGGCGCGCTCGATCGCATGCATCATGGCGATCACGCGCTCCTTCGACTGTGCGCTGAACTCGCGTTCGACATAGGCCTCGCCTAACGCGTCGCCGAGCTGGTCGTCGATCGCATCGACGCAAGCCTTCCAGCGCTCTCCGATCTCCGCCTGACCGTCGAGGCGCTGACCGAAAAAGGAGAAATCCTCGTCGACGAAAGCTCGCGGCGCCACCGAAACGAGCCCGTGAATTAGCGTCCAGCGGAGATAGGACTTCCAGTCGTTGAGCGGCAGGGATTTGAGGGCGGGATCGATCCCCGTGAAGAAGCCCGGATCGGCGACATCCAACTCTTTGAATGACGGTGCCCCGATCGCGGCAAGATAGGTCTTCCAATCGAAGGATGGCGTGAGCGCCATGAACTCCGCGAGCGTCATCTTGTGATGGATGTTCTTCGGCTCGCGTTGGTTGACCAGGCTCATCGAAGCTTTGGCGAGTGCCGTTTCGATGCGCAACACGGCGTCGGCCTCTGCTGCGGCACGATTCTTATCATCGCCCAGCAGACGGAACATGCGCGTGACATGCGCACGATAGAGAGCGCGTTCGTCCTTGTAATCCGAGGTCAAATAATAATCACGGTCGGGAAGGGCGAAGCCGTCCTGATCGGCCGTGGCGATCATCGCGCTTGCGTCGGTGTAGTCCGGGGTCGACGAAAAGAAGAACAAGGGGCTCGTGCCGATGCGGTGGAGATGGGCGATCGCTGCGGCAAGATCGCTTCCGCTCTTGATCGCTTCGATGCGCTTGAGCTCGGGCCGAAACGGTTTTAGTCCCTTCTTTTCTATCCCATCCTCGTCCGTGCACGCGGCGTAATAGTTCCCGATCTTGCGGCGCTGCTCCGACTGGGAACCTTTGCCCGATGCCGCCTCTTCCAGGATCGAGGCGAGCACCGCCGCGATGTGATCGTCGAGATCGCTGTAACGCCACCAACTCGATTCGGACGAAGGGATCGGGTTCGCCTTGAGCCAGGCACCACAGGCATATTGATAGAAATCGCTGCACGGCGCGACGCGATGGTCGATTGCGTAAGGGTCGAACACGGGGGGGAGCGGTTTCTTGAGGATCTCGTCTGGCGTCTCGGCCTGCGACGGCGATGCGAGCAGCATGAGGCCGAACATCACGATCGTCAGGCTTGGTCGCTGCATGCGAGCTATTGTCGGCCAGCGCGCGCTTCGGTGGCGAGCCTGACCAGCTCCCTACGCGCGTCGGCTGGACTCGTGATGGGTTCAGCGAACAGGATGCGGCGCGCCACACCGTCACACATGATGTCGAAGCCCTCGGGGTCGATGCCGGTCATGCGCCAGGGCCCGGGCTCGCCGTCAGCAAGCGCAGTCGCGTAAAGCTCGATCGCATCGGCATGATCCTGGTTCATGTGCTCGACGATGCCTGGCTCGTCTTCGAGCAGTCGCGCGGCTCCTTCGGTTGGGACGAGAAGCTCGGCCGGTGTGAGGTCGAAGATGCGCCCGAAACCGCCAATGTAATGGGCGCCTTCAACGGCGAGGCGGAAGAAGGCGAAGTCCGGGAAGTCGGCATAGAAGGAGGCTTCCGGGTGCCTGGCCAAAAAGCGCCGCCTGACCGCCTCGTCCTTCGTCCTCTCGACCTTTCCATAGAGCGTCACGCGGGCGCCTTGGAGGGGATCGGCGAGAGCCCCCGTCTCATCAACCATGATGGAGGCGCGGGCGTCCTTGGCGAGGTTCGCCGTGTGCCGGGCGAGGTTCGAGATGAGCAGTGTGGGAGCGCCCGAGGCGTCGCTGGCGAGCGTCACAAGCGAAGCGTAGGGGTAGCCGGCCTTGGCGTCGATGGTGGCCATCGACCCTTTGAAAGCCCGGCGGACGAGCGCTCTCGCGGCGCTTGCGATGTCCTGCCGCGCGGGCATTTCTGGAGACTTATTTACTTGCGCCATAACGATAATTGTTGCATTGCGATAGAGCTGGGTGGGCGAGAAGCGCCCCAAACCTGCCATAATTGGCGCAGCCCCTGAACCCTTAACATCTCTAAACCATCAATCGCCGCAAGGGCCCCCCACAATGCCAACAATCGCACTTGTCGACGACGACCGTAACATCCTCACGTCCTTGCGCATGGTGCTCGAGGCAGAAGGCTATAAGACGCAGACCTATAATGACGGCGCAAGCGCGCTCGACGGCTTCGCCGAGAGCCCGCCCGACCTCGCCATCCTCGACATCAAGATGCCGCGCATGGACGGTATGGAGCTGCTGCGGCGCCTGCGCCAGCGGAGTGAGCTGCCGGTAATCTTCCTCACCTCCAAGGACGAGGAGATCGACGAGCTGTTCGGCCTCAAGATGGGCGCCGACGACTTCATCAGGAAGCCCTTCCCGCAGCGACTCCTGGTTGAAAGGGTCAAGGCCGTGCTCAGGCGCGCTCAGCCCCGCGACGGTTCGGCGCCCGTGGTCGAGGACAAGTCCAAGGTGCTCGAGCGCGGCAAGCTGAAGATGGATCCCGAGCGCCATACTTGCGTGTGGGACAACCGCCCGGTGACGCTCACCGTCACCGAGTTCCTTATCCTGCAGGCGCTGGCGTCACGGCCAGGCGTGGTGAAAAGCCGCGACGCCTTGATGGATGCGGCCTATGATGATCAGGTCTATGTCGACGACCGCACCATCGACAGCCACATCAAGCGCTTGCGCAAGAAGTTCAAGGCGGTCGATACCAGCTTCGATGTGATCGAGACGCTCTATGGCGTTGGCTACCGGTTCAAAGAGT
>JBLMXO010000171.1:0-2653 GCA_050257815.1 Actinomycetota bacterium | reverse complement strand
CGGATAGACCGACCGTGCCGATCTCCGGCTGCGAGAACACCGCTGTCGGGATGATGCCGTAGTCAACCTTGGTGGGCTTTCCTTCGAACACGGTCTCGACGAAGGCGGTCGCGTCATGGATCGCAACCGGCGTCAGGTTCTTGCGATCGGTGACGTCGCCGACGGCGTAGATGTTATCGACCGAGCTCCGCGAGAACTCATCCACCACGACGCGTCCGTTCGGCCCGAGCTTGACGCCGAGCTTTTCGAGCCCAAGACCCGACGTATTGGGAATCCGCCCAGTCGCCGCCATCACCAAATCGGCGGCGATCGAGTCGCCGCGCTTGAGCTGAACGCGATAGCCCTCGCCTTCCTTGTCGACCGAGGCGACATCCGTATCCATGCGGAGATCAATACCGCGATTGCGCATGGCCTCGGCGAGGCCATCGCGAAGGTCCATGTCGAAATCGCGCAAGATCTGCTCGCCGCGATAAAGTACAGTGGCGTGGACGCCGAGGCCATTGAAGATCGAGGCGAACTCCATGCCGATATAGCCGGCGCCAATGATAACAATGCTCGACGGCAGCTTTTCGAGCAGGAAGCATTCGTTCGAGCTGATCAGACGCTCACGGCCCGGTACGTCGGGGATCACCGGATGGGAGCCCGTGGCAATCAAGATGGTCTTGGCCGAGAGAGTGCCGTCACGGTCGGCGAGCTTGACGGTGTGGGCATCATCGAGCACGGCGCGCGTGAGAAAGCGGGTGACGCCGGCCTTCTCCAGCGTACGCGTATAGACTCCGTTCAGCCGGTCGACCTCGCGCCTGACATTGCCGATGAGAGTCGGCCAGTCGAAACTGAGATTGTCGTAGCCCCAGCCAAAGCCGCGAGCATCGGCAAATTCGGAGCCGTAGCCGCTGCCATAGACGAGCAACTTCTTCGGCACGCAGCCGCGGATCACGCAGGTCCCGCCAATGCGGTATTCCTCGGCGATGGCAACGCGAGCGCCGAACTCTGAGGCAAGCCGCGCGGCGCGGACCCCACCCGAGCCCGCGCCGATGACGAAAAGATCGTAGTCGTAACTGCTCACGTGGCGTCAGGCTCCCGGGCGGCGCAACAGCTTCACCCCGCCGCTGCCGGCCACGATAGCCAAATCGGCAAGGCCGAGAAACAACCCGTGCTCGACCACGCCCGGCACGCGTTTGAGCGCAAAGGCGAGCACTTCAGGCTCGATGATCGCGCCGAATGCGCAATCGAGGAGGAGATTGCCCTGGTCGGTGACGAAGGGCGCGTCCCCTACGCCTGGCCTCAGTTTGATCTCGCCGTGGCAGCCGGCCTCGACCGCGATCGCCTCGACCAGCCGCATGGTCGCGAGCAGCCCGAAGCGAACCACCTCGACAGGCAGCGGATAGGCACCGAGCGCTTTCACCAGCTTGCTCTCGTCGGCGATGACCACCATCTGGTCCGAGGCGGTCGCCACGATCTTCTCGCGGAGCAATGCGCCCCCTCCCCCCTTGATCAGACGAAGCTGATCGTCGATCTCGTCGGCGCCGTCGACGGTCAAGTCGAGCTCAGGTGTCTCATCGAGCGTGGTGAGCGGAATGCCGAGCTTCTCGGCCTGGACGCGCGTCGCCTCGGAGGTCGGCACGCAAGTGACGCGCAGGCCCTTTGCCACCCGCTCGCCCAGCGCCGCCACGAAGCGCGCAGCGGTCGACCCCGTGCCAAGCCCAAGCCGCATGCCGTCCTCGACCAGATCGAGCGCGGCGCGGGCGGCCTCTTGCTTCAGTTCGTCAGACTTGAGCAAATGCGCGACCCCATGCCTCCCGCCTTCAACTACGCCGCCGCTTGCCAGGCCGCAAGCCGCCGTGTGACAGAGACGGGATGTTTAAGGACACCACCATCGTGTTCGACCTCGACGGCACTCTGGTCGACACCGCGCCCGACCTGACCCACGCGTTGAACTACGCCCTCGCGCGTCAAGGCCAGCCTCCAGTCTCGGCCGAGACGGGACGCGCGCTCGTCGGCATGGGGGCGCTGGTGATGATCGAGGAGGGGTTGCGGCGCGCGGGCGTCACCGCCGATCTTCAGTCCATGCTCGGAGACTTTCTTGCCCACTACGAGGCGAATATCGCAGCCGAGAGCAGGCCCTTCCCCGGCGCGGTCCAAGCGCTCGACCGCCTGAGGGGTGAAGGTGCAACACTCGCCGTGTGCACCAACAAACGCGAATCCCTCTCGCGAAGGTTGCTGCAAGAGCTTGCGCTTGAAGGTTATTTCAGCGCGATCGCCGGCCGCGATACCTTCCCGGTGGCAAAGCCGGACCCCGGGCATCTGACGGACACGATCAGGCTCGCCGGCGGCGATCCCTCCCGCGCCGTCATGATCGGCGACAGCGACGTCGACGTGAGAACGGCGAAGGCTGCGTCTGTGCCGGTCATCCTGGTGAGCTTCGGCTACGCTGCGGAAAAGGTCGAGGACCTCCCGCGTGAGGCGGTCATTGATCATTTCGACCAGCTCCATGCGAGCCTCGGGGCGCTGCTCGGAGGGGGCGATCGCCGGCGCGCCGGCTCGCTTTCCGCCTAAATCCCGCCAAAGATCGGTCCTAATCCCACCTCCCCGCTCTCACTGGAGAGCCAACGAAGAGCCATAGTCAAAGCGCACACCTTCATCGTCCCCCCTG
>JBLMXO010000170.1:0-6339 GCA_050257815.1 Actinomycetota bacterium | reverse complement strand
CAGTGGTTCATGTCTCGCCCGACGGACTCGACTTGGCGCCTGGCTTCATCGTGTTCGTCAAGGATGGCGCGGGCCACACTTATCTCTGCAACGCGACAGGCGATGCGGCAGTGTGGGCCTTTGCGGAAATCGGCGAACCTCTCGCCTTGGATGGCAAGACGGTAACGAGCTAGACTTCTGCGGCACTACCCATCAACGGGCGCGGACGACCTCCGCGCCCGTTCGGCTGTTCAAGCAAGCTCCGGGCAAAGCTCGTGCACGAGGCCGTCGACCATGTGGCGATAGAGCCGATAGGCAAGCGAATCGAAGCCAAGATGCGCGGCAAGCGCGGCTGGCAGGATGTAGCGCCAATAGATTGAGAGCAGCCGCGTCCGCTTCCTTTGCCCGGACAGACGCGCCAGGATCAGCGGAGCCAGCGCGTAATAGCGCGCGATCTCGGCCTCGCCTCCGGGACGTTTGGCGAGCACCTGGTCGCGATAGCGGCGCAAGGCGGTAAGCTCGAAACAGCCGTCATCGAGGCCGAGCACCCCGCAAGTTGCGGTGGTGATGAAGCAGGCGCCTTCCGGCGGAGTGCATTTCTGGTCGGCATATTGCGCGGCAAGCTCGGTCTTGCGCTGCGATGCCCAATCGAGGGCCTGGCGCAGGCTCTGGCAGTCGAGCTTCAAGTGGCATTCCGTCTTGTCGCCGAGCTTGACGGCGATCTCGATCGTCGCGTTCTCGCGGAAGAGAGGAGCAGTCGCAAGCGGGAGCACGATGCTGACCTTGTTGTCGAAAATGTCGGTGCAGTTGCCGCAAAGAGGCTCATTCACCGCTTCCTTACCGTCAGCAGTCCGCGCGATCAGCCGATTGGCAGGATCGATGAGAAACTTCTTCCACAGCTTGATCTGGTCGGGATCACCGTAAAGGACGATCTTCGCGTCGTAGGTTGTCGCCACCTGAACGTCGGCGTGGAGGGGGCAGGTGTCGCCGTTGTCGAATTCAGCCTGATTGATCCGCGCGCCGCCTTGGCTGTCGGTCGCCAAGGCCTTCCACGGGCCGAACGCTTTCGAATCGAAGCATTGCTTCTCTGCGGCTCGAGCGCTCGTGGCGAGTGGCAGGCGCAGGCCCACGCCGGCGGCAAGGATGAGGCCAATCGCGCGGCGGCGCGTATTCAACAGCATGAGCAAGCCTTGGATAGCGAAGGACGAGTTTCGGCCCGGACACTAGCAAAGCGGCTTGAGCAAAGGGAGAAATTTGACGGGGGCGGTTGGACGCACGAGACCGTCGTCGGCTGTGCGATGAAGATAAGCCGCGCCGCTGTTCAGAGGCGCGGCTTATTTTTCATCTGAAAATGCTTTTCAGCGGAGGGTGTATGCTACCAGCCCCAGCCTGCAAGCCTTCTTGAACTCGTGCTTGGAGATGCGTCCGTCTTGGTCCGACCCATCGGCCAACTTGAAATTGACGATGAAGGGATGAGCATTCTGCCGGTAGAGGTAGTGGCCTGACGGAACCGCCACCTTCCACATCGCTTTGCATTGGGCTCTGGTCAGAACAGCGGACGGACGGCCCGACGTCATCGTTGCCGCCGAGGAATAACCAATGCCAAGCAGCACGGCCACACTGGTCACGATTGCTAGAAGTCTCATGGGTATCCTCCCATTGGTCGCGAAAAGCTTCTCTCAATTCGCAGCACGACCCACCGTGGAGGAAAATTACAGCGGCGAAGCGAGATTTGCTCGGTCTCTTCGCCACAGTCGATTAAGAGAGTCTATCCGGTTGGCGGTGATTGAATCAAAATGAGCCGAAGATCGAACCGAGCACAATAACGGCCGTAAGCGCGATCAGTGCGCCAACGATCGCCACAACGAAAAGGTCGGCATAGCTATCGCGATGGGTCACGCCGCAGACGGCAAACAAGGTGACTACGGCTCCGTTGTGCGGGAGGCTATCGAGAGTTCCGGCGCTCATCACGGCAATGCGATGCAGAAGCGCGGGGTCGATCCCGTTCTCCGACGCGAGCTTGAGGTACGTCTCGCCGAGCGAATCGAGCGCGATGGTCAGGCCGCCGGAGGCCGAGCCGGTGAGGGCGGCAAGAATGTTCGTCGCGATGGCGAGCGAGATGAGTGGTCCGCCCTCGATGGACAGCACCCAGTCCCTAACGAGCGTGAAGGCCGGAAGCGCCCCAATCACCGCCCCGAATCCGACGAGGCTCGCGACGCTCACTGCCGGCAGAACTGAAGCGTTCGCGCCAGCATCCATGCTTTCGCGCAACGAAGGCAGGCGCCGGTAATTCAGGATGATCAATGTCAGGAGCGCAGTTGCCAGCGCTACCACGACGGCCCAGACTCCGCCGACGGCGGCTAGAGACGTCCCTCCCCAGCGCTCCTCGGCGAGAAAGTTCGTGTCGATCCGCGGAAGCACGAACAGACTCATGGCAAAGTTCACCATGATCACAACGATGAGCGGCAGGATCGCAACGAAGATTGTGGGCGCCGCCTGCGCGTGTTGGCCATGCGTGAGCTCGGCGGGATCGAATTCGCTCGCGATGGTCGCGCGCTCCCGGGCTGAAGACTCTTGTGCCGCAATGTCGATTGTCTCGCGCTCGCCGTAGCCTTCCCCGCCGCGCCGGGCCGCCGTCTCGGCGCGTCCTAGCCACCAGAGCCCGAAGCCGAGCATGATGGCGGCTGCGATCAGACCGAGGCCGGGAGCTGCGAACGGGGTCGTGCCGAAGAAGGGCATGGGGATGGCATTTTGCAGGGCAGGGGTGCCGGGCAGCGCCGACATGGTGAAGGTCATGGTGCCGAGAGCAACAGTGGCCGGCACGAGGCGGCGCGGAATATCAGCCGCCGCGAACAGGCCCTGCGCCATCGGAACGATGACGAACAAAGCAACGAACAGGCTGACGCCGCCGAAGGTGACGATCGCACCGGCAATCGTCACGGCGAGGACGGCGCGGGCCGCGCCAAGCTTGTCGGTGATGAAGCGAGCAATGACCTCGACCGAGCCGGAATCCTCCATCAACTTGCCGAACAGAGCACCGAGGAGGAACAGCGGGAAGAACTGGGCGAGGAATTTTGCCGCCCCCTCCATGAAGGTCAAAGTCCAATGCGCCAGCAGAGGCTCGCCGGCCGCGCCCGCAGCGATGAGGGAAGCGGCGGGCGCCAACGGCAGAACGCTCCAGCCGCGATAAGACAACCAGATCAGGACGAGAAGACCAAGGAGGATGCCGGCAAGTCCCATATGCGTCAGACTTGATCGAGCATAGCGTCGAGATCGAGGGTGGAGCGTACACCCAAGTCGGCGCGGTGATCGGTGAGAAACTTGTCGGCGCAGGTGCGTCCTTCGTCGCGCAGCATGCACAAGAACGGCCACTCGGCATTCAGCTTCGAGGAATAGCCGAGCTCGGTCATGAGTTCGCTCGATATGCGATGTATGCGCATCGCGGCCCATCGTGCGCCTTCGCTATTGCCGACATTGGCGACTTGGCGCAGCACCGCAATCATGCGCAGCTCCTTGAGCAGCGTCGCATTGAAGGAAACCTCGTTGAGCCGATTGATGATGTCTCGCGCGGTCCGCGGCGTGTCCGTCCTCTCGACGGGGTTGACCTGGACCAGGATCGTGTCGCTCGAAGAACACTCGCGGACGAGCGGCGAGACGGTAGGGTTGCCCGAATAGCCGCCATCCCAATAGGCCTCTCCGTCGATCTCGACGGCCTGGAACAACGTCGGCAGGCAGGCCGATGCAAGCAGAGCTTCGGGGCTGAGGTCGGCGTTGCGGAAGACACGCCCGCGGCCGGTATGCACGTTGGTGGCCGTCACGAATAGCTTGATCGGCGATGCCGCGAGCCGTTCGAAGTCGATGCACTCAGCGAGAATCTCGCGCAAAGGATTGGCGCCGTGGGGGTTGAGGTCGTAAGGCGAGAAGATGCGCGCGATTAGATCGAAGGTCACGAACGCCGGCGAGGAATCGAGGGTCCAGCGCCCGAGCATGATGTCGAGGGGCGTGCGGCGGAAAGGACTGAGGAGAGCAGCGCGGGAGACGTGTTGCCAAAACGTCTCGAGAGCGGCCTTGGCCCCTTCGACACCGCCAGCGGCGTGACCGCTGACCAGCACCGCAGCATTCATGGCACCGGCCGAAGTGCCCGATATTCCCTCGATCTGGATCCGCGGCTCCTCGAGCAAACGGTCAAGGACTCCCCACGTGAATGCGCCGTGGGCTCCGCCCCCCTGCAAAGCGAGGTCGACAAGGAGCGGAGTGCCGTCGCGTTCGAGGAGCGGTGCTTTCACCATGACCTCGCTCATTTAAGGCTGAGAGCCCTAGCTAAGCTTCGTCTTCGACAGGCCTTTTTGCCCCTGAGCTTAGCAAAGCGTGTGGGTAGCGGGGAGGCGGGGGTCCTTCGCGTCGCAACCCAGGTCTGAATCGGCTATTTTCACAATGGCTCGGGAGTGAGACCTCGTTGCGGCAGGGGGGCGGAGGCCTTGGCTCGTTTGGTCCCGGCGTCGATCTTGCGTGGCGCTCTCGTGGCGTCTCTTGTTGCAACCACACTTGTGTTTGGCCGCCCAGAATGTGCCCAGGGCGCAGGGGGGAGCGACTCCGGCAACTCGCTCGACTATCCCATTCCGTCAACCGCGCAGCAAGCCTATAGCCCGATCCGCGAAGGATTCACCGCTCCGGTCGATCCGCGCGCAGACCTGAGAGGACCGGCGCCTCATGTCGATGAGCGAGAGACCGCACTGAAAGCCGCACGCCAGGGCGAAGCGCCATTCTTCCGCGATACCGAGATCAAGCTGAACAACCGCAGCTACTGGTTCGCCGAGGACCAATTCGGCGAGGACAAGCCCGAGGCCCTGACGAGTGGTGGTTATCTATCTTATCAATCGGGGCTATCTCGCCAATTTCCTCCAACTCAACGCCACGCTCTATACCAGCCAGCCGCTCTATGCGCCGGCGGACGCCGGCGACACGCTTAACCTCACCACCTATGGCGATCAGATCACCACGCTCGGGCAGGCCAATGTGCGCGTGAAGGCGTTCGGGCAGGAGTTAACAGTAGGGCGGGAGCTCGTCCGCACGCCGTATATCAATCCTGAGGACGACCGCATGATTCCTAACACATTCCAGGGAATCGTGCTCTTGCCCGCAGCGGGAAACGATCCGCATCTCGATTACGTCGCCGCATATCTCCAGCGCTACAAGCCGCGCAACGACATCGACTTCGTCCCGATCACCCAGCCGCTGGGCGTGAGCGAGGACGAAGGCGTGCTCATCAATGGCGTCCATTATCGGGCTGCGAACTTCAACGTGGGGTTTGTGAATTACTGGATCAAAGACGCGATGAACACGGCCTATGGCGAGGTCGATTACACTCTGCCCTTTGGCGACGCGTCGCGCGATGGTCCAGCGCTTCGCATTAGCCTCAACGACATCGATCAGAGGAGCGTGGGCGCCGAACTGATGCCGGGCTCTCCCTTTGCCACGTACCAGGCCTCTGCTCGCCTCATCGCGAGCTATCGCGGTTTCGTTCTCACGGGAGCGGTGTCGCAGGTCGGTCGCGGCGCTCAAATCCAGAAGCCCTATGGCTGGAGTCCAGCTTACACTGCGATGATGATCTCGTCCTTTCAGCGTGCCGGCGAGCTCGGCGGTCTCGTCGAGCTCTCTTACGATTTTTCCCGCGTTGGCCTGAATGGGCTAGGGTTCTATGCGGCGCTGGGTCGCGGCATCAACGCCATCACTCCGGGAGACGGCACGCTTCCCGATCGCAACGAGATCGATCTTCGTCTCGAATATGAGCCACATGGAGGGAGGCTCGAGGGCTTGCGTGTGCAGCTCGACTATATCGACGAGCAACTGATCGATAATCCGACGCCGAGCGATGACCTCACCCAATTCCGCGCCGTCGTGAATTATCTTGTCCCGCTGTTCTAGGTCGGAGGGCTCGGCCTGGGCGCCCGAGGCGCTAAAACTCGAAGAAAGTGGCTGGGGGACTAGGATTCGAACCTAGACTGACGGAGTCAGAGTGCGTCCTGCACCGTTGATCTGCCGCGACTTTTTTTCAAACCAAGCCCAGAACCGCGTTCCAATGCATCAATAGGTTAGGGCGAGTTTTCAAACCGGGGAGGACAGCACGTCTTCGCGTGAAGGAAGGACCTAACCCATGAGGCCTGCAGAAGCGAATTGAGCGGCTAGAGGTGGAGCAAACTGAAGAGTCGTGGCTGGTGTATAGCCTATATGATTGGGCACCTGGTGCATCTCGGGCCTTTGAACTAGACACGCCGGAAGCTGAGATGAGCCGCTATGAGCGACTGGCCCTGGACGCTCTCGTCGCCGCTGGGAAGATCACGGAAGCTGATCGCGGTCGCG